>NZ_JAVRQA010000513.1:0-7569 GCF_032161845.1 Mycobacterium sp. | reverse complement strand
AGCGCGCATCTCGAATGCCTCCGCCGCGCAAGGAAAGTCCTCGGTGGCCCGCAAGGGTGGCAAGTCCGGGTCTTACGACGACTGGACGGTCGCCGAGCTCAAGAAGCGCGCGAAGGACCTCGGTTTGTCGGGTTACTCCAGTCTGACCAAGAGCAAGCTGGTCTCGAAGATCCGCAACAGTTGAGCGATTCGGCGGACGCACCGGACGTCGACCTCGACCTGCTACGGGAGTTGCTCGGAACCTACGGACCGTGCGGTCAGGAGGACGCGGTCCGCGAGGTATGCCGTCGTGAGCTCGAACCCCACGCCGACGAGGTCTGGATCGACGAGGCGGGCAACGTGGTGGGGTTGCTACGGGGCAGCGACGCCGACGAGCCGGCAATACGGGTGATGGCTCACATGGACGAGCTGTCCATGCTCGTCAAGCGAGTCGAATCGGACGGGTCGCTGCACGTGACCCAGCTGGGCACCATGTACCCGGCGAACTTCGGGTTGGGACCCGTTGCGGTGCTGGGGGATCGGGACACGTTGTGTGCGGTGTTGTCGTTGGGGTCCGAGCACACCACCAAGGAGAGTCAGCGGATCTGGGAGACCAAACCCGATCAGGGCGACAGGTCCCTGGATTGGGATCACGTCTACGTGTTCACCGGTCGCACGCCCGACGAGTTGGCATCGGTCGGGGTGCGCCCTGGCACGCGGGTGTGCATCGATCGCAGCAAGCGCACCCTGATCGAGTTCGGTGATTTCCTCGGCTGCTACTTCATGGACGACCGGGCGGCGGTTGTCGCCCTGCTGCAGGCGGCGCGGTCGTTGCGCGAGGGCGGCCAGCGACCGGCCGGGGACGTGTACCTGGTCTTCACCACCAACGAGGAGATCGGCGCGGCAGGCGGCTCGTATGCCAGTGGTGCTCTGCCGGGGACGCTGACCCTCGCCCTCGAGGTGGGGCCGACCGAAGCGGAGTACACCACCCGGGTCGGCGGCGGCCCCATCATCGGCTACGCCGACGCGCTGTCCGTCTACGACAAGGACGTCGCCGATCGTCTGATGAACATTGCCACCGCGCTGAATCTGTCGCCACAGGGCGCCGTCCTCGGCGCGTTCGAGTCCGACGCCTCGCATGCGAAGGCCAACGGAGCGGCGCCGCGAGCCGGTCTGCTATGCCTGCCGACGCTGAGCACGCACGGCTACGAAGTCATCGCCCGCACCGCAATTCCGGCGATGGTGGCAGTCCTCGTCGAATTTCTGCGGCATCCGACGCCCTAGGAACCAGCGTCGGCCAGCCGTGTCATCTGGCCCTGAGCACGTAGCCGCTGCCTCGGACGGTGTGAATCATCGGTCGGTGGTGGCCGGAATCGATCTTCTTGCGCAAGTAGGAGATGAAGATCTCGACGAGGTTGGGACTTCCACCGAACTCGCACTTCCAGACCTCCCGCAGGATCTGGGACTTCGCCACTACCCGTCCCGAATTGCGCATCAGGTACCTGAGCAACCTGAACTCGGTGGCAGTCAGATCGATCCTCTTTCCCGCCCGGGTCACGTCGTGGCTGTAGATGTCCAGCACTAGGTCGCCGACGACGATCTGACCGCGGTCCACGTCGGTGACTACGCCACTGCGCCTGATCAGCCCGCGCAATCGCAGAACTACTTCTTCGAGACTGAAGGGCTTGGTGACGTAGTCGTCGCCGCCCTGCGCCAGCCCCGCGATCCGATCCTCCACGCTGGCCTTGGCGGTCAACAGCAGCACCGGCAGGGTGGGCAGCAGGTCCCGCACCGAGCGCAACACCGCCAAACCGTCCACGTCGGGGAGAGTCCGATCCAGTACGACGACGTCGGGTGCTTCGCGCCGGACGCTGCGGATGGCACTCGATCCGTCGCCGGCGGTGGATACCTGCCAGCCCTCGCGGCGCAGGACGATGGTCAGCAACTCGGCCAGCACGGGTTCGTCGTCGACCACGAGCACCTTGACGGGGCGGCCGTCGGCGCGCAGGACTGGTGCTGGCGTGCCTGCGAAACTCGCTTCGCCGTGCGCACCGATCGTCATCGTCATGATGGACGCCCACCCGTCATGCCGCTGCCTTCCTCGTCGCCGTGAAGCTCGATCCGCGGCGTAAAGATGGTGTGTTATGAATCCGGCCACAGATTAACAGGGGGCCTCTGAACAGGCACTTTGACACTCGCTGCTGTGAAGATTCATAGCTTTCGCCCCGCGCGTGGCCGAGCGGTTTCATACCCGGCTCGCGCCGCGATCGGCGCGTCCGTCACGGGGACGGATGGCCCCCATGACCGAATCCGCCGGGCCCGGGCCCGGGCCTTGGGCCAGGTCCGGATGGGCCGGGTCCGGGCGGCGGCTGCCACGGAGTGAACATGACCGGCGGACTGGCGGGAAACGGGTTCGGTGGCCGTTGGGGACTGCCCACGACGGGGCCGCGGTCCCCGCCCGCCGGCCTCCGAGAGGTGGTCGGGTGGCTGCTGAACGTTGGCGTATCGGACGCGACCGGGGACTCTTCACTCGGCACGGGCGCCGTGACGGTCGGGGCCGATACGGCGTCTTGCTCGGTGGTCTCGGCAACGGTGCTGGGAGGGATCAACGGCACCGTGGCAATCGGGGGCACCGAGGGAGCCGGCGACTGCTCGGTTCGCATCAGATCGGGCAAGACGGGGGCTCCCCCTTGGCGCGCGAAGACAGCGGTCAACCCGGCGCCGACGAGAACGACGGCGAGCAGACTCGCCGCGGCGAGTTGGAGGCGTTGGTGCGGAACTCTGGCGCGTGGCGTGGCGCCGGACGCCGCAGCGGCACCCGACGAGGCGGCCAGGGGAGCGAAGAAGCGGCGAGCGTAGACGTCGAGGGCGGTGCGCGTCTCGAGGGGGATGTCCGGGTGCTGCACCAGCACGAGCGAATGTGCCAACCGCACGAAGACGTCTGCCAGGGCCGCCAGGTTGGCGGAGTTCGCGTCGGCGTCGGCGATGCGCCGAAGGCGTTCGGCCACCAATGGCACGACGGTTTCCATGATCGAACCGGATCCGGTGGACATCGTGGCGAGCAGAACTTCTGGTTCGGTGTTCAACTCCCGGCGCATCAGCGGATGGCCCCGCACGGACCACACCACCTCCCCAAAGGCGTGGACCACTTGCTCGTCGAACGACTCGATGTGAGCCGCGCCGTCGAACGCGGCGTCGAGAACGATCGACAGTTCGCGTAGCACCGCGAACCGCAGGAGGTCACCCTTGCTGGACCACCTGCGATAAACCGTCATGTGCGACACGGCAGCATATTTGGAGACGAGTTCCACCGTCGCGCGCTTGAAGCCGAAATCTGCGAGCACGCGCGAAGCGGCATCCAGAATCTTCACTCCGGTGGGGTCCGGCGCCTGCCCGGGCACAGCGGCTACCTTTCCTCGCAAGGAGAACCGTTGTCGGATCTCCGGCGGGTCCGATGATACTGCCGGGCGATGAGGCCCGCTCAGACGCTGTGGCACTTCACAGGTTACGACGGACCGCGACGCTGGTCGCCCCTGGCGCGGCGCGCGACGCTCGGGGGAAGCGTCACGCGCCGCAGCTCTGGGTCGCCGGGCATCACACGGCAGCGAATTGGTCCGTGCGAGAACGCTATCGAGCCTCGATGGGTGTCACCTTGCGGTGTGTTAAGAACTCGCTGTGAGCCGGTCGATCGCCGTCAAACCGTCGCAGGTACCCGCGAAGCGGCCGCCGATACCTTCATGTCCTGGCGCAGCGCGGTGAAGTCCGAGATCGTCTTGGTAGCCACGGTCGCCACCGGACGGGAGTTGCGGCCGGCTGCTTCCTTCTTCGACACCATCACCACGCTGTCTATGTAGGGCTGAATGGTGGTGGCGTTTTGCACGGTGGCGACGATGACGAGCTGGAAGCCGAACTTGCGGAACGCTTGAAGGGCTTGCTGCGCGAATTGCGGGTCGGACTTGGAGAATGCCTCGTCGAGCATCAGCTGCGCGAAAACCGGTTTGTTGTCCAGACTTTCGGGGCTTGCCAGGTTGAAGCTCAACGCACCTGCCAGGCAGAAGGCCATGAGCTTCTCCTGTTCGCCGCCGGAGTTGTCACCGGCGTTGCTATGCGTGCGGATCAGCTCTTCGCTGGTGACGTCCCATTCGGCGCAGTCGAACGTGAACCGATTGCGGACATCGAGCGCATCGCGCGTCCAGGCCTTGTCCTCGGGAGCGGTGGACGCCAACCGGTTGCGCAGCCGCAGGATGTCCGCGTACTGATCGAGGATCGCCTGCTTGTCGCCGAGCCCTACTTCGGCAATGCGGCGCGAGATGGCCTTGACGATGTCGGTGAGTTCGGCAACCGCGGTCAGGCTGCGCGGCGTGGCGCGCAGCGTCAAACGGGTACCGCGGTTGAACTCGACGGAGCCCAGGCCGGTGTTGACCCTGTTGATCTGCTCGCTGATGCGCCGGGCTTCCTGCTCGGCAACCCGGTGCAGCGTGAGGATGGCGTCAGGTGCTTGTTCGGTGACCAGCCGCATCATCCGTTCGTAGGCTTCGGGAAGCTCCCGCTCGTCGATGTGCCTGCACAACGCCACGTAGTCGTGCACGCGTTCGTCGAAGACCTCGCTGTCGTTGGGGATCGCGTCGGGAAACGCGGTATCGAACGTGCTCAGGATGCGGGCGAGCTCGTCGTAGGAGCGCCTCCGACTTTCGCGCAGCTGCTCGCGCTCACGCCGGATCGCGCTGAACAACGCCTCCCGATGCGGCTCGGGGTTGAGCAGCTCCAACGTCACCGGTAGGTCGCCTGCGTAGCGGTTCAGTAATTCGGTCAGCGGCTCGGACACGAACGCCGGTGTCAGGCGGTCCAAGAGTTCCAGCAATCGGGTCCGTCGGCCGTCGAGGTCGTCGCGGCGGATCTGGATGGCGCCGCGGCGCGTCATCAGTGTCTGGATCTGCTCCCAGCACTGGTCGGCCCGCGCGTTGAGCGCCTCGATGTCGGGGTGATCGGAGAGCAACAGTTCGTACTGCTCGCGCAGGCGGTCGGCATGTCCGTCAGCGGCCTCGGTGTCGACCTGATTCCACTGCGGGAACTGCTCGCAGATCGCCTTGCACGCGGCCGCCCGGTCCCGCCACTGCTGACGCTCGGCGGCGATGTCGTCGGCGGCACTCCTGGCCTGGTGATAGGCCTCTTCGGCTCCTGCGAGGTCGACGGTCAGTGCGTTGATCTTCGCGGCGACGTCACCCTGGTAGATGTAGTCGGCCTGCTTCAGCGGGCGGCGGTCGTCCTTGATGGCCAGCCGGTCGGAGTCCTTGTAGAGACCGGTGTCGGTGACCGCGCGCCGGAAGCGGGGAAATAGGTCAGGGGTGTCGACGCAGACGTGGTCACCGGCCGCGGCGACGACGTCGGCCGCCTCGGCGGCGCAGGCATGCTTCTCGTCGACGACGAACAGCTTGCCCGCCAACGTGTTCGGCTCGGCTTCCTTCGGGTCTGCGCCGACGAACTTGGCGCGGACGTGATGCAGTTGCAATCGTCCGCCCATGTTCGTCTCGTTGACGAACCGCAGCACCGCCGCGTAGTGGCTGTCAGGGACCAGCAGTCGCAATCCCACTCCGCGAAGTACCTTCTCCACGGCCAACCGCCAACGACTCTGGTCGGGCCGCAGGTCCATCAGCTCCGCGATGTACGGCAGCTCGCTCGAGTCCACTCCCACCGCGGCGCAGATGTGATCGCGCATCGTGATCGCGGACTCGGGCAGCGCCGAGCCGACGTGCTCGACCCGGCGTAGTTCCTTGCTTGCGTCATCACGCGCCAGCCGCGCAACCTTCTGTGCGTACTCGGCGTCGGTGGAGGATTCGCGGCCACGGTCCAACCTCGCCAGCAATTCGGTGGCCTGGGTGCTGAGTTCCTCACGCAGGTTCCAGAATTCGTCGGCGGTCTCCGGGATCTCGACGCCCTGCGGAGTCACCATGGACTCGTACGCGGCGCGGCGGCGGGAGACTTCGTCGGCCTGCGCCTCCGCCGCCGCCACCTGTGATTGCAGCGGCCCGATACTGGCGCTGGATCCGCTGATCTGAGCGTTGAGCGAATCCGCCTCGGCCTTGGCCAAATTGAGCGCTCGAGTGACGTCCTCATACTCGTTGCCGAGCTGATCGATCGTGGTGTCCAGCGAGTCGATCTGGGCCGGGCACTGCGCCAGCCGGACGTGGTCGGTGTAGGCGCGGACCATCGGTTGGTCCACCAGATCGATGATGCCGAGGTCGGAGGACTCCGAGCCGTAGCGCTGCTGGATCCTTTCGATGTCGCCGAGGATCTTGCGCTTGCGTTGCGCGACGGCGAGCAACTCGCGGGCGTCGACCAGGGGGTCGATCTGCTTGAGCGCATCGGGGAGTCGAGTCAGGCTGCTTGGTTCGTCGAGCATGAACTCGCGAACGAATTGCTCGAGTCCGCCAACGCTCTTCAGCGACTTCGCCTTGCCGAGCAGCTGCTGAGCCGCATCGGAGGCGCGAATGCCGATGGTGGCGTACAGCTGAGCGAGGTACTGCGACTCCACCTTCGTGGAGAACCGCCACTCGTCGTCCTTGAATACGCCCGAGTCGAAGCGCCCGGATGCCCACCGGTTACAGACGTCTTCGATGTCGCGGTCACCGTCGGCAAGGACGAATCGGCTCGAGGAGTCCGACCGTGATTCTCCGGTAAGCCATTTGAGCACCAGGCCGGTGATGGCGCGGCCGGTGTTGCTGGTGTAGGTAACGGCCACGGCCGACCAGGCGGTGCCGTCCCCACGCAGGTACATGACCTTGCTGGCGCCGGCTTCGCTGCGCTGCCCCCAGGCGCCACGGACGTACTTGTCGACGGTGCGTCGACCGGCGCTCGACCCGGCGGCCGAGTTGTCGCCGGAGGCGTTGAAGTTGCGGCGGTTGAACGGCAGAAAGCCGAGCGAGATCGCATCCAGCAGTGAGGATTTCCCGCTGCCGGAGGCACCGGCGATCAATGCGCCACCTTCGCCGAACGCGATCGTGTGATACCCGTCGAACACGCCCCAGTTGATGACCTGCAGGCGGGACAGATGGAACTGGTCAGGCATCGAGCGGTACTTCTTCCTGGTCTTGAGGAGCGCCACCGTTGAGCAAGATTTCGAACTGCTGCTGGAGCTCGCTGATCACCGACGCCGTCATGATGGCGTTGATCACCGGGCTGACGGTGTAGCTGTCCTCGTCGTCTCGACTCTTGCGAAGGATCTCCAACGACGCGAGCCGGGCGATGGCGCCGTCGATCCTTGCGGTGAAGGTGACGGTGTCACGATCGACCTCGTTGAGCACCCCGGAGAACAAACCGTGTACCTCGTCGCGACTGATCAGGATGCCCGCCTGGCCCGACGCGCGCATCATCTGCGCCAGGTGCAATGCCAAAATCGAGTCGTAGGTGCCCAGCGGTTCGCGGCGCAACAGCTTTGCGCCCCTTGCTGATTCGTACCGGGCCTGCTCGACGAAGGCGACCCCCTCACTCTCGGAGGCGCCGTCGACGATGCGTAGCAGCAGATCCAGTTCGGACAGGCGCACGCACAGCTGCGCGCGGTACTCGACGACCCACGTGTAGAGATCGCGATCG
>NZ_JAVRQA010000512.1:0-21773 GCF_032161845.1 Mycobacterium sp. | reverse complement strand
CTCGAGGCGGTACGGTGTAAATCGCTAACTTAGTAAAGAAAGACCCTTACCCGGCGCGCCGCAACGTATTGGTCTGACGCACTTCGTCATTCGCAGTTCGCAGCAGCGACACGATCTCTTGCCCACGGGAGGTGAGCACGAAGTGAAGGCCACCGCCGTGCGCGCGCTCGTCGGTGCGGCAACGATTGCCGTGATCGCGACGATCGCCGCCGCCGCGATCACTTCCTTCCAGAACGGCTTCACCGACACGGTTCCGTTGACCGTGATGTCACCACGGGCAGGGCTGGTGATGAACCCCGACGCCAAGGTCAAACTCCTCGGCGTCCCGGTCGGCCGGGTCGGTTCGATCGAGGAACGCCCGGAGGGTCGTGCGGTCATTCATCTGGAGATGGACCCGGACCAGCTGGCCCAGATCCCCGACAACGTGGTCGTCGACATCTCGTCGGCGACGGTGTTCGGCGCCAAGTCCGTGGATCTCATTCCTCCGCCGGATCCGTCACCACGCACCCTGCAGCCGGGTCAGGTGCTCGACTCCGACCACGTCACCGTCGAGTTCAACTCCATCTTCGAGCAACTCGTATCGGTACTCACCAAGATTCAGCCCGATAAGCTCAATGAAACGCTCGGCGCCATCGCCTCGGCGTTCAATGGCCGCGGGCAGCAGTTCGGCGACACGCTGAGCCAACTCGACCGGTACCTCGCGAAGATCGAACCGAGCCTGCCGAACCTGAGTCACGACCTCGAGGTCGCACCCTCGGTACTCAACGCCTACGCCGACGCCGCGCCCGACCTGGTCCGAACCGCCGCCAACGCCACGAAAATCAGTCAGACGCTGGTCGACGAGCAACAGAACCTCGACGCGTTCTTGGTCAGCACCATCGGACTCGCCGAAACCGGCAACGACGTCCTCGGGACCAACCGTCGCGGATTGACCGACCTGCTGCACGAGCTGGTGCCGACGACCGACCTACTAAATCAGTACAACCAGGCGATCACCTGTGGGCTGGCCGGCCTCATCCCGATCGCGAAATCGCCCCCGTTGGACAAGCCGGGCATCGTGGACTCGATCGGTTTTCAGTGGGGCCGAGAACGCTACCGCTACCCCGGCAACCTGCCGAAGGTCGCTGCGACAGGTGGCGTGCACTGCCTCACTCTGCCTGCGGTGCCCTTCGACTCCCGTCCGCCGTACGTCATCACCGACGTTGGCGCCAATCCCGCGCAGTACGGAAATCAGGGGCTTCTGCTGAATTCCGATGGGCTCAAGCAACTGTTGTTCGGCCCCATCGACGGGCCGCCGCGCAACAGCGCTCAGGTCGGACAACCGGGATGACGGGCGGGCGTGCGGTTTTCGTCAAGTTCGGAATCTTCGTGCTGGTGATGACCATCTTGACCGGTTTTCTCATCCTCATCTTCGGTCAGTACCGGACGGGGTCGACGAATGCCTACTCCGCCGTGTTCAACGACATCTCCGGGCTGAAGAAGGGCGACTCGGTGCGGGCCGGCGGCTTGCGCGTCGGCACCGTCGACGACGTCGCCATGCGACCGGACCACACCATCGTGGTGGCCTTCGACGCCGACCCCGACGTGCCGATGAGCACCGGAACGAAGCTGGCCGTTCGATACCTCAACCTGGTCGGCGATCGATTCCTCGAGCTGGTCGACGGACCCGGATCCACCAGGGTGCTGCCGCCCGGGTCTCAAATCCCGGCCGACCGGACGACGCCGGCTCTCGATCTCGATCTTCTGCTGGGCGGCCTGAAGCCGGTCATCCAAGGGCTGAACCCAACGGACGTAAACGCCCTGTCAGCGGCTCTGTTGCAAATCTTCCAGGGTCAGGGCGGCACGCTGGACTCGCTTCTGTCGGAGAGCTCATCGCTGTCCAACAGTCTGGCGGACAACAACGGGGTGATCGAGCAGTTGATCGACAACCTCAACCAGGTGGTGACCACGCTCGCGGACAACGGTACTCAGTTCTCGGGGACGATCGATCGGCTGCAACGCCTCGTCACCGAATTGTCCGAGAACCGCGATCCGATCGGCGACGCGATCGACTCGTTGGACGCGGGCACCGCCTCGCTGGCCGATCTGCTCGGTCAAGCGCGCGCTCCGCTGTCCGGCTCAATCAACCAATTGAGCCGGCTGGCACCACTTCTCGACGACGACAAGGAAAAACTGGACGTCGCGCTGGCAAAGGCGCCGGAGAACTATCGAAAGCTGATCCGGCTCGGCTCCTACGGCAGCTGGCTCAACATCTACATCTGTTCGCTGTCGTTCCGAGTAACCGACCTCCAGGGCAACACCGCACTCTTCCCGTGGTTCGACCAGGCCAACGGGAGGTGCGCCGAATAATGCTCAAGTACCGCGGAGCCAGGCTCGTCCGGTCGGGTTTGATCGGCGTGATCCTGATGGTGCTGATCATCTCCGTCGGCCTGCAACCCGATCGAATCGCCCGCTGGGCCACGGCAATCCGATACCAGGCGCTGTTCACCGAAGCCGGCGGCCTTGCCGTGGGCAACGACGTCAGGATGTCCGGGCTGAAGGTCGGTGCGGTGTCCGCCGTCTCGCTCGACAAGGGCAAGGCGCTGGTCTCGTTCAACGTCGACGCCGCGGTCACGCTCGGTTCGGAGACCACCGCACACATCCGAACCGGGACACTGCTTGGCCAACGCATCCTCACCCTGGAATCCAGCGGCAGCTCGACGATGCACCAGCGCGACGTGATCCCGGTCTCCCGCACGTCGTCGCCGTACTCCCTTACCGAAGCCGTCAGCGACCTCACCACGAACACCGCGGGCACCGACACCGAGAGCATCAACCAGGCCCTCGACTCACTGTCGGCGACGATCGATCAGATCGCGCCTCGACTCGGCCCGACGTTCGACGGCGTCACCCGGCTATCGCGCTCCCTGAACAGTCGCAACGACACCCTTCGCTCGCTGCTCAAGAGCGCGGCCTCGGTAACCGGTGTGCTCGCCGAACGCAGCCAGCAGCTCAACACGCTGATCCTCAGCGCCAACGATCTGATCGGAGTGCTCAACGACCGACGCCAAGCGATCATCGATCTGCTGGCAAGCGTCTCCGCACTCTCCAAGGAGCTGTCGGGGCTGGTGGCCGACAACGAAGAGGTGTTGGCACCGACGTTGCAGAAGCTCAACTCGGTGACGGCGATGTTGGAGAAGAACCGCGACAACATCGGCAAGGCGCTGCCGGGTCTTGCCAAATACCAGATCACCCAGGGCGAGGCCGTCGCCAACGGCTACTTCTACGAGGCATTCGTGTCGAATCTCCTCCCGTCGGAGCTGTTGCAACCGTTCCTGGACTACGCCTTCGGGTTCCGACGCGGTGTCGACGCCGGGCGCCCACCCGACACCGCAGGCCCCCGAGCCGAACTTCCGCTGCCGTACAACGGCATTCCGGGGGGCCCACGATGACCGCCAGAAACGTCCGATTCGCCACCGCGGTTGCGCTGGTGGGTCTGTTGCTGGCAGGCGCCGCGTTCGTCGTGCGCACCACCTACTTCGCGCCGACGACCATCACGGCGTACTTCGTCAGCGCCACCGGCATCTACTCCGGTGATGAGGTGCGCATCGCGGGTGTGAAGGTCGGGACCATCTCCGACGTCGAACCGGTCGGCGGGCAAGCCAGAATGACGTTCCACGTCGATCGCGACGTGCCGGTCCCCGTCGACGCCAAGGCGGTCATCGTCGCCCAAAGCCTGGTTGCCGCAAGATACGTCCAGCTCACACCGCCGTATGAGACGACGGGTCCGACGATGGCCGACGGTGCGGTCATCCCCGTCGAGCGAACCGCGATTCCGGTGGAGTGGGACGAGGTCAAGGCCCAGTTGACCCGGCTGGCAACCGATCTCGGGCCTCGCAGCGGTGTGTCTGGCACGTCGCTGTCCAGGTTCATCGACAGTGCTGCCAACGCCATGGACGGCAACGGCGAGAAGCTTCGTCGGACCCTCGCCGAGCTCTCCGGACTGGGCCGCATCCTGGCCGACGGCAGCGGCAACCTCGTCGACGTCATCAAGAACCTGCAGACCTTCGTCTCGGCGTTGCGCGACAGCAATCAGCAGATCGTCGAGTTCCAAGGTCGGTTCGCCACCCTGACCAGCGTGGTGAACGACGAATCCGATCTGGGTTCGGCGTTGACCGACCTGTCGTCCGCGGTCGGGGACGTGCGGCGATTCGTGGCAGGCAGTCGGGACCAGACCGCAGAACAGCTGCAGCGGCTGACCAACGTCACGCAGAATCTCGTCGATCATCGAATGGATCTGGAGAACCTCCTGCATGCCGCGCCAAATGCGTTGGCGAACGCCTACGACATCTACGATCCCGACAGCGGCAGCCAGATCGGCAGGTTCGCGCTGAACAACTTCTCCAATCCCATGGCGCTTCTCTGCAACGCGATCACGGCGGTGGCAAGCGTCACCTCGGCCGAGACCGCCAAGCTGTGCTCGCAGACCCTTGGTCCACTGCTGAACTCGGTCAGCCTCAACGAACTCCCCTTTCCCGTCAGTCCACTGCTCATGAAGTCGATGAATCCGGACCGTCTGATCTACTCCGAGCCCGACCTCGCCCCTGGCGGCGCCGGTCCGAAACCCGTTGCACCCGAGATACCTCCAGCGGTCTCCGCCTACACCGGGCGCGACGGCGATCAAGCGCCGCCGCCCGGCTTCGGTCAGCCGCCTGCCGTGGCACCAGGTCCGTCCGCGCCCGATCACCTCCCCGCCGCGCCATCACCAGCGGTCTACCCGGGGGCACCCGTGCCAGGACCGCCGAGCCTGCCCGCCCTGCTGCTCCCCGCGGAAGCGCCGCCGTCGTGACCGGGGTGCGACGGCCGCGACCGTTCGTGGCGATCGGCCTTTGCGTCGCGCTGACATTGGCGGGGTGCGGTTTCCGAGGTGTGAACTCACTGCCGCTACCGGGGGCTGTCGGCAGTGGCTCCGACGCCAGCGTGTATCACCTGCAGTTCGCCAACATCGGTACCCTGGAGTCGAATTCGCCGGTGCTGATCGACGACGTCGTCGTCGGCAGCGTCCGCAAGATGGCGTTCTCGAATTGGCACATCGACGTGGACGTGTCGGTCCGCCCCGATGTGGTGGTGCCCGCGAACGCCGTGGCCAGCGTCGGTCAGACCAGCCTCCTTGGGTCGATGCACGTCGCGCTCGACCCGCCGCTGGGCCAATCGCCGCGCGGGCGGCTCCAGCCGGGCGCCACGATCGGGGTCGGCGACACCGCCACCTACCCGTCGACCGAACAGACCCTGTCCTCACTGTCCTCGGTCGTCACCGGCGGCGGCCTCGGTCAGATCGGCGACATCATCCACAACCTCACGGCCGCCTTGTCGGGCCGCCAGGGCGACGTCCGTGAATTGCTCAGCCGCCTCGACACCTTCGTCGGAACGCTCGACCGCCAGCGCGACGACATCATCGCCTCCATTACGGCCCTGGACCGGCTCGCCGTCACCCTCGCCGATCAGAGTGGTGTCATCGCGGACGCGCTGAAGAAGATCCCGCCCGCACTCGACGTGCTGATTCGTGAGCGCCCAAGGATCACCACCGCCCTCGACAGGCTCCGTGTATTCGGCAATACGGCAACGGCATTGGTGAACGACACCCAGGCAGATCTGGTGCGGAATCTCCAGAATCTGGAGCCGATACTCAAGGCGTTGGCAGACGTCGGCCAAGATCTCGACACCGCGCTCGCCTACACGACCGTCTTCCCGTTCGGGCAGAACATCATCGATCGAGGGGTACGGGGCGACTACATCAACTTCTTCGGCGAACTCGACTTCACGGTGCCGCGGCTCAAGCGATCGCTGTTGCTCGGCACCCGCTGGGGTGATGAGAACGCCACCCTGATTCCCGCCCCTGGTGAGCCGTACACCCAGAGATACACCTACGACCCTCTCGGTATGCCGGTCGCGCCGCCACCACCCGGCGGTCCGCTCGGTGCGGTGCCTGGGTTCCCGCCGACGCCCCAGCTCGATGCCGACCCGCCGGGCGCTCCGGTGTATCCCGTGAATCCACCGGCGGCCGCCGAGAGCCAACTGCCGGGTGCACCGCTGTTCGCCGGACCGTACCCCCCTTCCCAGGGTGGTGGCTGATGCTGGGCCGTTTCGTCCGAATTCAGTTGATCCTCTTCATCATCGTGTCGATCGTGGGCATCACGGTGATGGCCGTCCGCTACGTCCAGGCACCTACGCTGCTTGGCATCGGCCGCATCACCGTCACGCTGGAGTTACCCGCGGCTGGCGGGCTCTACCAGTTCAGCAACGTCACGTATCGCGGCGTCGAGGTCGGCAAGGTCATCGACGTTCGGGCAGTCGACGGCAGGCGCGTCGAAGCCACGCTGTCCCTGGCGACTTCGCCCAAGATCCCGGCGAACCTGGTGGCACGGGTGCGCAGCGTATCCGCGGTCGGTGAGCAATACGTCGATCTGCAGCCGCCGAACGACGCGCCGCCCTACCTGCAGGACGGGTCCGTGATCGCGCTGGACCAAACGGCGATCCCCGAACCGGTCGGTCCGATGCTCGACCGTCTCAACGCTCTGGTGAGTACCATCCCGAAGGACAAGCTCGGCCCGTTGCTCGACGAATCGTTCAAGGCCTTCAACGGCGCTGGCTACGACATCGGTTCCCTGCTGGATTCCTCGTCGAAGGTCATCGGCGAGCTCAACGGCGCGGCGGACCAGAATCGCGCTCTCGTCGACGACAGTGTGCCACTGCTGGACTCGCAAGCCGATAGCGTCGACTCGCTCCGGCAGTGGGCGCACGGCTTGGCAGGCATCACCGATCGGTTGGCACAGCACGACCCGCAGGTGCGGACGCTGCTGGAGACCGGCCCGGACTTCGCGCAGGAGGTGTCACGGCTGCTCGAACAGGTCAAGCCCACCCTGCCCGTGCTGCTCGCCAACCTCACGTCCATCGGCCAGGTCTTCCTCACCTACAACAAGTCGATCGAACAGCTGCTGGTGCTGTTTCCGCCCTACCTCGCGGGGATCCAGTCGGTCGCACCCGCCAACAATCCCACCGGTAAACCGATGGGCGACTTCGCCGTCTCGGTGGCCGACCCACCGTCCTGCACGATCGGCTTCCTGCCGCCTTCGGAGTGGCGGTCGCCTGCCGATTTGAGCGACGCCGACACCCCCGACGGGCTGTACTGCAAGCTCCCGCAGGATTCCCCGATCGACGTCCGCGGGGCGCGCAACTATCCGTGTGTCGAGCACCCTGGCAAGCGCGCGGCGACCGTGGAGGAGTGCAACAGCACCAAGCCGTTCGAGCCTCTTGCCATGCGGCAGCACGTGCTCGGTCCGTATCCGATCGATCCGAACCTGATTGCCCAGGGCATCCCGCCCGACCACCGGGTCGATTCAGGCGCTGGTCTGTACGCGCCGGTCGAGGGCACCCCACCACCGCCGGATCTGCCGGCTCCCCCCGTCGCCGACGTACCCACCGATGGTCAAGACGGGCCCGTGGCGGCCCCGAGTTCGTTCACCGACAACGGATCTGCGGCCCAGCCCGCGGTCGCAACCGCGCAGTACAACCCCCGAACCGGTGCGTACCTGGCGTCGGACGGCCGGCTCTACCACCAGTCGAACGTCGCGACCGCAACGGCGCCCACCTCGTGGACCGACCTGATGCCAGGACTGAAGTAGCCGAGTTCCATTCCGGCCCTTGGCCTTCTGCCGGTGGCCCCGAGTGCGTACGAGACCGCACTCTCAACCGCAGAACTCCTCGTTCCTTGCATGCCTAAAATAGTAAAGATAAGGTTACAGCGGACCGCTAGTTCCGAACGCCCGGGAGGCACAGGTGACGATCAGCACCGATCCGCACGACCAGCCGGTCACTCCCGATCTGAGCAGCGATCCCTACGGTTACTTCAACCACATGCGCAAGACCTCGCCGGTCTGGCGCGGCGTGCTGATGGAAAGCGACCTGATGCCGGAGGAGCTCAAATCCTCGGAGAACTGGACGTTGTTCGACTTCGAGAGCGTGTTCACGGCCTTCCGCGAGGACACGGTATTCGCCTCGGAGATGTACAACCAGACGATCGGCCTCATGTTCGGACCGACGATCCTCGGAATGCACGGCAAACAGCATCACGACCATCGCAGCCTGGTGGCGAAGGCCTTCCGGCAGAGCGCGCTCACCCAGTGGGAACCCGAAGTGATCGACCCGATCTGCGACCAACTGGTCGACGAGATCAAGGGCGACGGGCACGCCGACCTGGTCAAGGCGGTCACCTTCGAATTCCCCACCCGGGTCACCGCCGCATTGCTCGGCCTTCCGCAGGACGACCTCGAGATGTTCCGGCGACTCTCGTTGGACCTGATCTCCATCATGGACGACCTCGAGGCCGGCTTCAACGCGTCGGTCGAACTGGGCACCTACTTCCAAGAGCAGGTGGATCAGCGTCGCAGCAAGATGACAGACGACGTCATCGGCGATCTGGTCGCGGCGGAGATCGACGGCGAGAAGCTCACCGACGAGGCGATCATCTCCTTCCTGCGGCTGCTCCTGCCTGCGGGGCTCGAAACCACCTACCGGTCGTCGGGAAACCTGCTGTACCTCTTGCTCACTCATCCCGAGCAACTCGAGGCGGTGCAACGGGATCGCGACCTCATTCCGGCCGCCATCGAGGAGGGGATTCGATACGAGACACCGCTGGTTCTGGTGGCGCGCAACACCACTCGCGATGTCGAGATGCACGGCGTGACCATCCCAAAGGGTGCTGCCATCACCCTGTGCATGGGCGCTGCCAACCGCGACGAGAAGCGCTGGACCGATCCCGACAAGTTCGACATCCACCGGCCACGGCGTGCGCACATCTCCTTCGCCGGCGGAATCCACAGCTGCCTGGGCATGCACCTGGCCAGAGTCGAGACCAAGGCGATGTTGAACAGCCTGTTCGACCGCCTCACCGACCTGAAGTTGGCGCCCGATGCCGACACGAAGATCGAGGGCATGCCGTTCCGCTCCCCCGCCACCCTGCCGGTGACGTTCCGTCCCGCGCCCTAGGCTGCAACCCCTCGGCGGTGGTCAGAGGATGCGCGAGGTACGGCCCTGCCAGTAGCGGTCCCTGATACGTCGCTTGTAGAGCTTGCCGTTCGGGTCGCGAGGCAGGTCGGAGTCGAATTCCACTGTGCGAGGGCACTTGTAGGTCGCAAGGTGGGTGCGGCAGAACTCGATCAGCTCGGCAGCCAGGTCAGGCCCTGCGACGACGCCATCGGCAGGCTGCACGACGGCCTTGACCTCTTCGCCGAACTCCTCGTTGGGCACGCCGAAGACGGCGGCGTCGACCAGCTTGGGATGCATGATCAGGAGGTTCTCCGCCTCCTGCGGGTAGATGTTCACCCCGCCGGAGACGATCATGAAGCTCGAGCGGTCGGTGAGGTAGACGTAGCCGTCGTCGTCGACGTAGCCCATGTCGCCCAGCGATCGCCAGCCGCGCTCGTTCGAGACAGATGCGGTCTTCGCCGGATCCTTGAAGTACTCGAAGGTTGGGCCGCCCTCGAAGAACAGCTCGCCGGACTCGCCGACCGGGCGCTCGGACCCATCCTCGGCGACCACGTGGACTGGGCTGAACGGTCTGCCGACGGACCCCGGGTGAGCGATCCATTCCTCCGGTCCGATGGTCGACCCCGCGAAACCCTCGGTGCCGCCGTAGTACTCGTGGATGATCGGGCCGAACCAGTCCATCATCTGACGCTTGACGTCCACTGGACACGGGGCGGCCGCGTGAATGACACATTCCAGGCTCGACACGTCATACGAATCACGAACGTGCGGTGGCAGTTTCAGCATCCGCACGAACATGGTCGGCACGAACTGCGCATGGGTGACGCGGTGTTCCTGAACGAGTCGCAGCACCACCTCGGCGTCGAACCTTCCCATCAGGATCGACGCGGCCCCGACCCGGTGGACCGCCATCGTGTAGTTGACGCCCGCAGCGTGGTACAGCGGCGCGGGTGACAGATACACGCTGGATGAGGTCATGGCGTAACGCTGGGTCAGCGCTTGCTCGAGGACCTTTTGCGCCCACGAACCGTTGCCATCGGTCGGCAGTGGGCGGCGCACCGCCTTGGGCCGCCCAGTGGTGCCGGACGAGTACAGCATCTCGGAGCCGTCCGAAGGAGGCGGTGCAGCCCCGGCCTTGGCCATCAGGCCGTCGTAGGGCTGCCACCGGGGAAGCTCACCGCCCACGGCGATGTGGAGCTCGACACCGCATCCGGCACCGACGATGCGCTCCCCCAGCAGCGTCATCGATGCGTCGATGAACACCGCGCGTGATTCCGAGTCCTCGATGACGTAAAGCACCTCATCGGGGGTGAAGTGGGTGTTGACTGCGCTGTAGTAGAGACCGGAAAGCTGGCAGCCCCAGGCGATCTCGAGGAACTCGCGACGGTTAGGGAGGACGAGTGCCACTCCATCACCCCGCCGCAGGCCCGCCTCGTGGAGCACGGCGGCGACCCGTTGACTCCTGGCATACAGCTCGCCGTAGTCGATCGTGACACCGTCCGCGATATGCACGGCCGGTGAGTGCGCGGCCCCGATCGCGTGGTCGGCGATGTTCACCTACGTCGCTGACGAACCGTCAGCCGCCGCCGCAGCAGCCTGTCGGGCCGCCATCTCCGCTGGCTTGATCTGCCCACTGAGCACTTGACCGATCAGCTCTTGGACGTCCTTGCTCATCGACGCGAGGACGACGAGGTCGTTGGAGCTCTGCCAATGCACTCGCATGCCCATCAGTTCCCAGGCCCGCTTGATGTTCGCCTTGGTCGCCATCAGGGTCGTCAGCGGCGCCTGCGAAACGAGGCGCGCGATCGCCTCGACGCGGTCGTCCAGCTCGTCGCGCGGAACCACCTCGTTGATGAGGCCATATTCCAACGCCTTCTTCGCATCGACCACCTCGGCGGTGTAGAGGTAGTACGCGGCTCGTCGCCAGTTCATGAATACCCATGGCTCGATGGAGCATTCGCCAGACGGCATTCCGAACCCCTGCAGCGGAGGGTACGAGAAGTAGGCGTCCTCGGAGGCGATGACGATGTCGGTGGTCAGGCCGTAGTGAGTGCCACCACCGAGGCAGTAGCCATGCACCTGGGCGATCGTCGGCTTGGAGAACTCCCATAGGTTCAACGTGGGTTTGACGAACAGGTCCGTCTGCGCCTTCCACGGCGTGCCGGTACGTGCCGCACCCTCGGCGAAGGCCGGGTAGTCGGTCGCGTTGTCGCCGATCGCGTGGCCCGAGCAGAAGCCCTTGCCGTTGGCCTTCAGGATCACGACCTTGATGTCGTAGTCGCGATCGGCATCGAGCAGCGCCGCGTCGACCTCCTCTGCCAGCTTCTGGTCCTGAGCGTTCGCCTTCTGGGGCCAGTTGAGCGTGATGCGGGCGATGGCCCCGGCCTTCTCGTAGATGATGCGCTCGCGCGTGTCCGGCCCTAGGTCCATGTCTTCTCCTTGCTCATCATGGCGTGATCACGCCGATTTCGGCACCGATGTCGTATGTCGTGCCGACCTTGCCGGACCACTGCACGGTGCCCGTGGCACCCGCTTCGACTTCCTGCTCCACCTTCTCGGTGGCGATCGAGAACAGCGGACTACCTTCCTCCGCGTGCCCGCCGGTGTCGACGAACAACTCCACTAGCTCGGCCTCGGAGACCGCCACCGAGACCCTGGGGATGCGAATGACGAAGTCAGCCATCGATGCTCGCCGTCGACGGCTTCAGCGTTCGCAAGGCGGCTTCGACGATGCGGCCCGGCGACGGCAGCACCGCCGCCTCGAGTGCCGCCTCCGCAGGCGTCGGAACGAACCGCGCGCCAACCCGCTCGATGGGTGCTTCGAGCCGCCCGAACAGCTCGGCCGCCAGGATGGCCGCGATCTCGGCGCCCGGCCCCGCGAACTGCACGGCGTGGTGAGCGACGACCGCCCGGCGGGTGCGCCCAACGGATTCGACGATGGTCTCGACGTCGAGGGGAACCAGGGTGCGCAGGTCGACGACCTCGGCGCTGACGCCGTGCTCCCGTTCGAGGGTGCCCGCGGCCTTCAACGCATCCTGCACGCTGCGTCCGTAGCCGATGAGGGTGACGTCGGTCCCCGGCCGTTTGACGTCGGCCTTGCCGAGTGGGATCGAGAAACCGGGTTCGGTGGGCACCAACCCCTTCTGGCCCTGCAGTCGGATCGTCTCGATGAAGAGGCACGGATCCTCGTCGAAGATCGCCGACGTCAGGAGGCCCTTGCCATCGCGCGGCGTGGACGGGATGATCACCTTCATCCCCGGCACGTGCATGAACCACGCCTCCAGCGACTGGGAATGCGTTGCGCCGGTGGCCAATCCGCCGTAGACCTGGGTACGGATGGTGATCGGCGCCGTCGTCCGGCCCGCGGTCATGAACCGCATCTTCGCCGCGTTGTTGATCAGTTGGTCGGCGGCGATGCCGATGAAGTCCATGATCATGATCTCGGCGACTGGCAGTAGGCCGTCGATCGCCGCGCCGATGGCGGCACCCACGATGGCTGCCTCGGAGATCGGTGTGTCGAGCACGCGATCGCGGCCATACTTGGTCGACAGGCCCGCCGTCGGGCCTGACGCGCCGGGGTCGGCGATGTCCTCACCGAGCAGGAACACGCGGTCGTCGGACTCCAGCGCCTGGTCGAGCGCGAGGTTCAGTGCCTCGCGCATCGACATCTCCTTCTCGTCCTTCTCCTGCATGGCCGACCTCCTCAGACGGGGAACGCGATCGGGGTGGCGTAGACGTCTCGTTCCAACTCATCGACGGACGGCGCCTCGGCGGCCATGACGACCTTCAACGCGGCTTCGACGGCGGTCAGCGCCCCTTCGTCGACGCCACTCAGCTCGTCGTCGGTGCACACCCCGGTGTCGACGAGGTGCCTGCGGAAGCGCGGGACGGGGTCGGCCGCCTTGGCCGCCGCCAGCTGCTCGGAGGGGATGTAGGACATCCGATCGCCGAAGTAATGGCCGCGGAACCGGAACGTGACGCACTCGATGAACGTGGGTCCGCCGCCGTTGCGCGCCTTGGAGACCGCCTCGGCGAGCGCCTCGGCGACGGCCAACGGATCGTTGCCGTCGACGCGCACACCCGGCATGCCGTAGCCCGCCGCGCGGTCGGCGACGTGTTCGATCTTCATGGTGTCCGACGTCGGCGTCATCTCCGCGTAGAGATTGTTCTGGCACACGAACACCACCGGCAGATCCCACAGCGCCGCCATGTTCGCCGCCTCGTGAAACGAGCCCGTGGCGGTCGCGCCATCGCCGAAGCTGACCGTAGTGACGCGGTCGAGGCCCTTGCGCTTGGCGGCTATCGCCAGGCCGACGGCTACGGGGGGCCCCGCGCCCACGATGCCCGTCGACAGCATCACTCCCACTTCTGGTTTCGCGATGTGCATGGTGCCGCCCTTGCCACGGCTCGCACCGACGGTCCGCCCCATCATCTCGCCGTAGATCTCCTCCAATGGCACGCCCTTGCCGATCAGGTCGTGCAACCCCCGGTACGTGGTGACCAGCTGATCGTCGGCCCGCAGGGTCACGCCCATGGCGGCGGCGATCGCCTCTTGCCCACGGGAGGGCCAGTAGACGCACATGAACTCACCGGTGCCGATGCCCTTGCTCAACCGATCGTCGGCCGCCTTCATCAACACCATCAGTGCGTAAATGCGCCGCTGGACGTCGCCGCTTTGAATATCGTTGTCGGGAGTCACTTTTCGTACGACCCGATCTCCCGGTACACCTTCGGGACGGGCGGGGTATCCATGTTCAGCCACTTGAGCGACGACATCTTGCCGCTGGCGCCCAGCTCTCGTAGCCGACCGACCACCGCGTCGAGATCGTCACAGTCGAGTTCGTAGATCGCGATGAACGGGCCGTTGCCGTCCGTCGGGGCAAAGCGCCGTGCACCGGTGATGCCCTCGATGGAGCAGATCTCTTCGAGATGTGTTTCGTTGTACCACTCGTGGTACTCCGCTTCGCGATCCGGTGAGACGGGCGTCGTCTCCAGGTAGATGATGCCTCTTGGCATGCTCAGCTCTCCCGTCCTCGTGTCACAGGCCTCGCCAGGCTCTGGCCTTCACCCCGCAGCCGGCATCGACGGCGATCTGCTGGCCCGTGACGTAGCGGGCACCGTCGGATGCGAGGAAGACGACCAGTTCGCTGATGTCCTCCGGCTCGACGTACGGAATCGGCATCGCCTGAAGGAACGGGAACGTCACCTCGGCGTCCTCGCGGGTCGGGTTCTCGAGGTCGGGCCGGAAGGCCCGGTACATCGGCGCGCTGTGCAACATGTCGGTGTTGACGTTGGTGGGGTGCACCCCGTTCACCCGAATGTTCTGTGGGGCCATCTGCAGGGCGAGGTCGTTCACGTAGTGGGCGACGATCTGCTTGGCAAAGCCGTAGCCCGCCCCACCGCAACCCGCGTCGATGCCGCCGCTGTTCGACGCCGAGAGTGCCGCCGCCATCGAACCCGTGATGACGATCGACGCTCCTGCCTGCAGGTGTTTGATGCTCGCGTGCACCAGGTTGAGCACTCCGATGAGGTCGACGTCGACCGCATCGACGAAGGCCTGGATGCCGGAGCCCGCGGTGAGCGGTGCGATTCCGGCGTTGGCCACCACGACGTCGAGTTTGCCGAACTCCGCAACCCCCCGGTCGATCGCCGCGGAGAGGGCCACGCGATCACGAACGTCGGCGATCTCGGTGAAGGCGCGCTGGCCCTCCTTCTCGACCAGCCGGGCCGTCTCCTCGAGATCCTCGGGGCGCGCGAGTGGGTACTCGTTGGTTTCGATGTCGGCGCAGATGTCCACGGCGATGATGTCGGCGCCTTCCGCGGCCAACATCTGCGCGTGCGATCGCCCCTGACCCCGCGCCGCTCCGCTCACCAGCGCTACCTTGCCGGTTACTCTGCCCATTGCTCGCCTTCCGCCAGATCGTAATCATGGGAGCCGCACTTCGAGCTCGATGCCCTTATCCCGCAGCATCTTCGAACGTTGGGACGCCATCCCTGGGGACGTGACATCACGGACCGATCCACGACGTTCAAGAAGTTCATTGTCGCAAACTGTAAACCCTAGAGTAGCTATACTCCCTAAAATTATAAAGATACCAATCCGACCTATCCCGACAGGACATCGTGGACTTCTCGTACCCGGCGGAGGTGGAGCGGTTCCGCAAGGAACTGCGCGCGTGGCTGTGTGACAACCTGACCGACGAGGTCGTGACGGCAGGCCGCACCCGCGGCAAGGACGTGTCCGCGTTCGACGTCCTACGCGCGTGGGACGCCGCCATGGCCGACGCGGGCTGGGGCGCTGTGTCGTGGCCGCGCGAGTACGGCGGCCGGGGCGCGACGGTGCTTGAGCAGTTGGCGTACGCCGAGGAGACGACGAGGGCGCGGGCTCCGATCCCGCTGAACGTCATCGGCCTCAACAACATCGGTCCGGCGATCATGGCCTTCGGCACGGAGGTCCAGAAGCACCAACTCCTGCCCCGCATGGTGCGTGCCGACGACATCTGGTGTCAGGGCATGTCCGAGCCGGAGGCCGGTTCGGATCTGGCATCGCTGCGCACGCGCGCGGTTGCCGACGGCGACGACTTCGTGGTCAACGGTCAGAAGATCTGGACCTCGCTCGGCGATCGGGCCGACTGGTGCCAGCTGTACGTGCGCACCGACTCGGATGCACCGAAGCACGCGGGCATCTCCTGCCTGATCGTCGACATGACGCTGCCGGGAATCGAGGTGCGCCCACTGGTCAACCTGAACGGCAACGCCGACTTCGCGGAAGTGTTCTTCAATGACGTCCGTGTCCCTGCAGCCAGCCTGCTTGGCCCGATGAACGGCGGATGGCAGGTCGCCACCACCACGTTGAGCTACGAAAGGGCAGGGGCGGCACGCCTGTACGCGGGGCTGCAGTTGCAGTTGACCGATCTCGTCACCGACCTGGCCGAACACCGGGTCGACGGACGTCGCGTCCTCGAGGATGGCGCGACACTGCGCCGACTTGGCGAGCTCGCCGTGCAGGTCGACTACCTCGAACTGCTCTGCAAGCGCTCGATCTCGGCCGCCCTGCACGGCGGTGACGCGCTTGGTTCGGCAGCCTTGGCCAAGAGCGTCTGGGCCGAGGTCGGTCAGGCGATGGCCAATTTCGCCTTCGACGTGCTCGGCCCAGAGCAGGCGGGTGGCCGGTGGACCGAGCAGCGACTGTCCTCCCGCGCGCTCACCATTGCGGGCGGCACGACCCAGATCAACAAGGGCATTACCGCGGTACGAGTGCTCGGGCTGCCGCGGAAATGAGCGCTGATGCGATGAGCGGAGGGAACCGATGAACCTCGAACTGACCGACGAGCAGGTCGCACTCCGGGACACGGTGCGGCGCTTCCTCGCCGAGAAGGCGAGCATCTCCGCCCACGTGCGCCCGTTGCTCGACGAACCGACGGGCAGCACCGACGAGGTGTGGCGTGGGCTGGCGGCCCTCGGCGCCACCGGAGTGCTCGTCGACGAGCAGTTCGGCGGAGCGGGCCTGAGCATGGTCGAGGCGGGCGCCGTTGCCGAAGAGCTCGGTGCGGGGTTGCACCCGGGCCCCTGGCTCTCGAGCGCCGTCGCTGCGACGCGCGCCCTCACCCGCAGTGGGGTGGAGGACGCCGCGCTGTTATCCGGGATCGCCGACGGAACCACGATCGCCACCGTCGGACCCCTTACCGACAGTCGGCCTCGTGCCGACACCACCGGCGCAGGCACGACCCTGCACGGCGACGTGGGCGCGCTGCCCGACGCCGCCGCGGCCGACGTTCTCCTGGTGCTCGCCGAGGAGGCCGGTGACACCGTGCTGTTTGCGGTCGATCCGTCCTCCGCGGGTGTGACCGTGACACCACGTCGACACGTGGATCCGACCAGCAAGTTGTTCGACGTCGGACTGCGCAACGTATCCGCGCGGCGGCTCGGCGTGATGTCGGCGGAGGCACTGGGTGGCCTCGTCGATGACGTGCTGATCGTGTCGGCCGCCGACGCACTCGGTGCGGCGCAGGCGGTGATGGAACTGGCGGTCGAGTACGCCAAGGTGCGCAGGCAGTTCGACGCCCCGATCGGCAGCTTCCAGGCGGTTCAGCACCTGTGCGTCGACATGTACGAGACGGTCGAACTCGCGCGCAGCGGTGTGATCCATGCACTCTGGGCCGCGGACGCCGCAGACTCCGCCGAGAGGCACCTTTCGGCGTTGCGCGCCAAGGCATTCGCGGGCCGACTGGCCACCGTCGGCGACACCGCCATTCAGGTCTTCGGTGGGATCGGCTTCACCTGGGAGCACGACGCGCACCTGTACCTCAAGCGGCTCCTCGGCTGGAGTGCCCTGCTCGGTGGCTCCGACAGGTATCTCGAGGCCGTCGGCAGGAGTCTCACCAGCGAAGTCGTGGAAGGGATCTGACATGTCCGAGATGCTCCGCGGGGTGCGCGTCGTCGAGCTGGCGTCCTGGACGTACGTTCCTGCCGCGGGCGCCGCGCTCGCGGACTGGGGCGCCGACGTCATCAAGGTCGAGGACGTCCGCGGCGGTGACCCCGGTCGCGCACTGGTCATCGGCGGGTTCACCAAGGAGGCGGCCAGGGCGCACGTCGACTTCATTCTGGAGATCGGGAACCGCGGCAAGCGAAGCATCGCCATGGACGTCAAGTCCGAGGCCGGGCGCGAGTACTTCGGGCGACTGCTGGCCACTGCGGACGTCTTTCTGACCAACTGGTTACCCGGCCCGCTGGAGCGGGCGCGGTTGACGGTCGAGGACATCCGTTCGTTCAATCCGAACATCATCATCGCGCGCGGGACCGGCACCGGCGTGCGGGGACCCGACCGCGACAAGGGCGGGTTCGACGCGGCCACCTACCTGTCTCGCGGCGGCGTGGCGTACACCCTGACGCCGTACGGTACCGAGCATCCTGCCGTGCAGGGCCCGGGATTCGGCGATCTGCAGGGCGGGATCACGCTCGCCGGTGGTCTGTGCGCCGCGCTCTTCCACCGCGAACGCACCGGCGAGCCCTCGATCGTCGACTCTTCGCTGCTGGCCCAGGCGATGTGGTCCATCGCGCCGTCGATCGCGGTCGCCGATCTGTTCGACATCGACGGAATCCCTGGCGCGCCACCCGGTCTGGCGATGAATCCACTGGTCAATCGCTACAAGACGCGTGACGGCCGGTTCATCCAATTGGTGTTCCTTCAGCCCGATCGCTATTGGGCTGGCTTCTGCGAGCGCATCGGTCTTGCCGAGCTCGCCGCGGACCCGCGATTCGTACCGTCGAGCAATCTGATCGCCAACGCCGACGAAGCGACCGCGCTCGTCGGGGCGGCCATCGCAAGTCAGGACCTGGCGCACTGGCGCGAAGTACTGGAAGACGAGCCCGGCGTCTGGGCGGCGCTGGCGACGCCGAAGGAAACGCTCAACGATCCGCAGGTAAGGCCCAACGGTTACGTCGTCTCCAACCTGGACGGTGAGGGCAATGAATACCAGATCGTCGCCGCACCAGTGCAATTCGACGAAACGCCACCCGCGCCGGCCCGCGCTCCCGAATATGGCGAGCACACCGAGGAGATCCTGCTGGAGCTCGACCTGGACTGGGACGACATCTCGGCCGCCAAGGACAGCGGCGCCATTCTTTGAAAGAGAGGTCGACAGCCATGGACAGGCGCACCCTTCAATCCGTGATCTACGAGCGCGAGCCACCGGTCGCGCGGATCATCCTCAACCGCCCCGACAAGGCCAACACCAAGGACGCGAGCCTGGTGCAGGAAGTCGACGCGTGCCTACGGGAAGCCGACCGCGACAGGGAGATCAAGGTCGTCATCCTCAAGGCCAACGGCAAGGGATTCTGCGGCGGCCACGTCGCGCGGTGGGGCCCAGACGAGAACCCGTACCCAGACTTCGGTGACACCTTCGAGGACCTGTACAAGGGGACGGCCGACTTGTTCCTCTGGCCGACGCTGTACCTGTGGGAGTTCCCGAAGCCGACGATCTCGCAGATTCACGGCTACTGCATGGGCGGCGGAATCTACCTCGGTCTGCTCACCGACTTCTGCGTCGCATCCGAGGATGCGTACTTCCAGATGCCGCTGGCGCAAAGCCTGGGTGAACCGGGCGGGCACACCATGATCGAGCCGTGGCTGCTGATGAACTGGCATCGCACCATGGACTGGTTGCTCTTGGCGCCAACGCTTTCCGCGGCGGAGGCGCTCGAGTGGGGACTGCTGAACAAGGTGGTGCCCCGCGACGACTTGGAGGCGACCGTCGAGGAGATGGCCCAAAAGCTTGCCAAGATTCCACTGACCACCTTGATGGCCGTCAAGAGCAACGTGAAGCGGGCCTATGAACTGATGGGGATGCGCGTGCACCTACAGGTCAGTCACATGGTCACCAACATGGTCGGCGCGGCGTCGGACGTCCAGGCACGGCGCGCGGAGTTGATTCAGTCCGGCCTCAAGCCAAGGGATTTTGTAGAGCGCGACTCCCCACCCCCTCGCGAGCAGACGTAAAGTGCCCTGATCTGGGCCAAATGAGGGGCTTTTACGTCTGCTCGCGGGGAGAAGGGCACCCTGCGGCATGGCGCGCGGCCACGTAGCCGAACACCATCGTGTTGGCGATGCTGCCACCGGCCCCGAGATAGGTGCGGCCCATCACCGTGGCGGTGATGTTGCCCGTGGCATACAGGCCGTCGATCACCCGATCGTGATCGTCGATCACCTGCGCAAACTCGTTGGTGATGACGCCACCGCACGTTCCGACGTCGCCGGGGAAGATCCTGGTGGCGAAGTACGGCCCGCAATCGATCGGACCGAGTGCCCTGTTCGGCCGATGGCCCGGATCCCCGAGGCAGTCGTTGTAGGCCGACTGGCCGCGTCCGAAGTCCGGGTCGAGGCCGTTGGCCGCGAACTCGTTGAAGCGCTTGACGGTATTGGTCAATTCGTCCGCGGGAACGCCGATCTCGCGCGCCAGGTCGGCGATCGTCTGGCCGCGCTTGATGACGCCCTTCTCGATCAACGCCTCGGGCACCCGACGCCTCGCGAACGGGTTGGCCCCCACCACGTAGCGGCCGACGTACCCCTGGTCGAAGACCTGCCAGCACGGCACAGCCTTGTTCGCGTACATCGCCTTGCCGACCTCGACGTAGGAGTTCGACTCGTTGCAGAACCGCCTGCCGCTCCCGTCGACGTAGATGGCACCTGGGCGCTGACGTCCGGACCCCAGCGACGCCGCGGACGGGTCGGCGATGAACGCCATCGGCAGCCACCACGCCTCGTCCAGCAGGTCGGTCCTCGCGCCGAGGCGCATCGCCGTCTGGAGCACCTCGCCGGTGTCCCCCACATTGGCGATCGACCACTTCGCCTCGTTGGGTTGGTCCCCGCTGAACTGGCGTCGCATGTCCGCGTTGCGACCAAAGCCTCCCGCAGCGAGCAGAACCCCCTTGCGCGCTTGGACGTTCACCGGCGTGCCGTCGCGCGTGATCCGAGCGCCGACGATCCTGCCGTCCTCGACGATGAGATCGTCCATCGCGGCGTTCGTCCACACGCGCGGATCACCATTGCCGTCGTCGAGCAGAGCCTTCAGGATCTGACCGATGACGGAGGCACCGTTGGTGAGGATCTCGCGACGCAGTAGCCGAGCGGCCCAGGTGCGCAGCAGCACTCGCGTCGCCACCGCAAACGCGCGCGGCGATCGGTTGAAGTACTGCACCGAGCGCAGCTCGTTCGTCTTGAGCACGAAGCCGTAGTTCTTGGCCATGGACGGCTGAACTAGACCGCTCCAGTTGCCCAGCGCGGCGGCAGCGAACGGAACGCCCTCGATTGAACGGCCAGCTGCGTTGCCGCCCTTACTGTTCGGATAGTAATCACTGTAGCCGGGGCACCGCGTCATCCGAACGCCCTTGCGCATCAGGAAGTCGATCATCTCGACACCGGCGAGCAGGAACATCTCGCGGCGGGGCTTCGACGAGGCAGGGCCGACATCGCCGATGACGTCGTCGAAGTAGGCCAGGCCGGCCTCGTATGAGTCGGCGATGCCGTCGGCCCGCATCAGCGGGTTGTTCGGCAACCACACCATGCCACCGGACATTCCGGTGGATCCCCCTACGAGGGACTGCTTTTCGACGACCAATGGTTCGATCCCGGCATCGGCCGCCGCCAGCGCGGCCACCATTCCGCCACCGCCGCTACCCGCGATCAGGAGGTCGACGGACTCGTCCCACGTCACCACGTCGGCGCCGACTCGGTGAGACCGAGGTCCGCAACCGGCACGTCGATCGTGGTGTTCGTCTTCTGAATCGCAGGTATCAGCCGCTCGTCCGGCAGCCCCGCGAGGAACCCGTCGATGACGCGTTCGAAGTTCGAGATGAGTCCTTCGATCTGCGTCGACAGCCGCATGAACTGAAACCCATTGGCGTGCAATCCCTTTTGCTGCTTCGGCAGATTGGAGAAGTCCTGGGCAGGAATCATCGGCCAACTCGGGTCGTCGGGAGCCAGCGGCACGGGTGGGGTGGGCCTGCCCTGCGACTGATCATCCGGGAAGCGGGTCAACGACCAGATCTCGAAGAGCGTCTGCTCCGGGCCGAGCGGGCGGATCCGGTACGACGACGCGCTGCTGTACTGCGGCAGGATGAAGAAGTGCGGGAAGCCGAACCCGATCGCGTCGATGTCGATGTCGTTCAGATCGGGAAAGTCGCATCCGCGGGCCCGGTGCCACTTGGTGACCGCGTCGTTGACGGCGCGTTGCCATGCCACCATGGCCTCG
>NZ_JAVRQA010000511.1:0-11433 GCF_032161845.1 Mycobacterium sp. | reverse complement strand
GGGTGACGACGAATGTCAGCCGATCCGGCGTCTGCATGTCCTTGACGTCAGCGAGCATGTAGGACGGCCCGGCTGCCATGGCGATCCGGCGCTGGAAGCTGGCTTTGGCGGCCGCGGAGTCAAAGGGGGTGCCGTCGGCGAACTTGACGCCGTCGCGCAACGTGAACGTATAGGTGAGCCCGTCAGGGGACATCGTCCACTTCATCGCCAGCAGACCCGCGATCTTCGTCGATCCTGGCGCGTACTGGAGCAGCCCCTGGTAGGCCGAGGTCATTATGAGCAGGCCTTCTGGTTGGTAGAAGACGTCGGGGTCCAATGGCGGGGGGTCGCTCATCAGGGGAGTGCGGACCGTCGTCGTCGAGGCCCCGTTGTCCGTCGGGCTGTTGCTGGTTCCCGAGCAGGCCGTGCTCGCGAGCAGCAGGGCAGCCACCGCAAGGTATGTGACGCCGGACATGGGTTTCACGCTCAGAGCTCCCGCGCTTGAGTACTTTTCGACGATTCGACGAGCTGATCGCGCAGTCTCGGCGTCAGCTGGCCCTCCGGTTCGTAATCGAGTGTGTGCAAGGTGTATTTCGTCGGCGTGACATGGCGGTTACCACCTTGTACGAACGTCCAAGTGTTGGACGGTCGACCTAGAAACGCGGGTGTGCGCGTTCTAGGCTGCTGGCAGGCAGCCCGTCTTTCACTGGCTAGCACGCTCAAATACGAAGGGAAGTAACACAATGCCCACAACGGTGCCAAGCGCGTTCGATCTCAGCGGTCAGGTGGCACTCGTCACCGGGTCGAGCAGCGAACTTGGTATCGGGTTCGCATCCGCCCGATTGCTGGGCCAGCTGGGCGCATCCGTGATGGTCACCGGGACGACGGACCGCGCGGTCAAACGCGCCGACGAGCTGCAAAGGGAGGGCATCACGGCCAGCTCGCACACCGCCGACCTGATGGATCCCGACGCCGCGCGTGAGCTCGTCCGAGCCACCGAGGCCGCATTCGGCAAGCTCGACATCCTGGTGAACAACGCCGGACTGGCGTCGGTGAACATCCCGGAACGGCCCAACCGGTTGATGGTGATGACCGATGACGAGTGGGCACTGGCCCTTCGGCGCAATGTCGACAGTGCTTTCTTCGTCACCCGGGGCGCGTTGCCTGGGATGGTCCAGCGTGGGTACGGCCGAATCATCAATGTGGCCTCCACGGCAGGCGTTCTCACCGCATACACAGGTGATGTCGGCTACCACACCGCCAAGGCAGCAATGCTGGGAATGACGCGGTCCGTCGCGGTCGACTTCGCCGCAGACGGCGTGACGGCCAACGTCGTGCTGCCCGGCTGGATTGCCACGGCAGCCCAGCTCCCGTCCGAGGTTGCCGCGGGCGAGGCTACTCCGGTGGGCCGGTCAGCAAGTGCCGCCGAGGTCGCCGCAGGCATCGCCTTCCTCGCCGCACCGGGTGCTTCATACGTCACCGGCACGACGTTGGTGATTGACGGTGGCAACTCGATTGCCGGGGTGAAGACCGTGGATTGATCCGTGCCGACGTGAGCCGCTACTGGGCTGGCGCGGTTCATGAATAGTAAAACGCTGGCGCCGTAGCGCGGATCCCAGTCGATCAACGCGCTGACAACGACAGGCCGCCGATGAGGAGGTCGGCTGCGGCGTCAGCGTGTCGGTCGATATCTGATTGGGTCCTCGGCAGCTGGCCGAAGAGGCGAGTCGTCATCGCATCGCTGGCGTAGAGGGCGGCGCCGCCCGACGTGATCATGTAGTAGATCGTCTCCGGGGGAATCGGGCGGATCCGCCGCTCGGCGATGAGTTGATCCATGAGGGGGCGAAACCGAGCAGCCATCGGGAGAATGTAAGTGGCACAGAGATAATCGAGTCGTTCACTGGCCTGGGCCGACTCTCCGTCGACGATGCGTAGCAGCTCGGGGCGGTGCGCTGAGACCTTGACGAAGGTGCGAATGAAGGAGCGGAGGCGCTGCAGATCATCGACGTGGTCCCGGTCGGCGACCTCGAGTTCTCGAACGAGACCACCAAATCCCCAGTCGACGGCCGCGCGCCAGATGGCCCACTTGGACCCGAACCTCTGGTGAAGAAGGTTGTGGCTCACCCCAAGTTCACGGCTGAGCGTACGTACCGAGACGCCCGCGTACCCGTGGGTGGCAAAGGCATTGAGCGCGGCAGCCAGAACGTCGTCGTCGGGTGCTGGTGCCTCGGCCTTCATCGGGCGTCCACGCCGGCGGGAGCGCTGTTCGGTCACCGCAGCACCTTAAGGCGCGGGCTTCTAGATCCCGTCATCGTCTACCGCGATCACCTGCGCCGGGCACCGGCGGGCGGCGATGAGGACATCACGACGGAGTGCCTCCGGTGGATCGGCTTGGAGCAGAACCACCCCAGCGTCGTCGTCCAGATCGAAGACGTCGGGTGCAGCGAAGGCGCACTCACCCGCTCGGATGCAGCGATCGGCGATCACCGAAACCTTCATTGCCAGTCCTTCCGTGTCCAGTTGAGGTCAGTCATTCTTAATTGACAAGTGCCTATTTAATCACTAATCTGGCGGGCACTTGCAAACGACCCGGAGGTAGTCGCGAAATGACCGTCGCATCGGACACATCCGACGTTGAAGTGCCGACGTCGTTCCGGTATTTCGAGAATCGGGAAAGCGCAGCAGGGAAATCCGTCGCACGTGCCCTTGGCAAGTTCGTCACGGGCCCACTGGCCTATCCCGACGCCGTGGTGACGGAACTGGGTCGCGACCGAGCGCGCTCCGATCCCCTGTCCGATGCCTTCATGGAGGCTGCGTTCACCGGCAAATACGCCAGGGACGCGCGGAAAATGGTCGATCAAGCCCTCGACCACGGGATCGGCAGCGTGCCAAACGCGTCCCCCGAACTGGTGGCGCTCTTCGAGCATCTCGACACCGAACCCGACTGGCTGGACTGGGACCGCGTCGAGCGTGGAGCCAAGGTGTTCCGCCGCTATGGCGTCGACGCGTTCTACTACTTCGGACTCATCACCATCGACGGTTACCGCAACGAGTTCATCCACAAACCGCTCATCTTGACCGGTGCGTACACGGGCGGAAGCGCGTTCGGCCGATTCCTCGAAACGTGCCGCTTCTGGATCGACGTCTCAGAGCCCGGCGGCATGCGCCCAGGAGGGGAAGGCCGCAAGACCGCGGTCACCGTCCGAATCATGCACTCGATGATTCGGCGCCGGATCGCCCCACACCCCGAATGGGACGGCGCAAGGCTCGGCGTCCCGCTCAGTCAAAACGCCCAGTTGGGAACTCTTTTCACGTCGTTTCTGCTCAACGAGCACACCAAGAAGCTGGGGTACTTGGTTTCCGACGAGGAGATCCTCGATCACATGCACTTCTGGCGCTACGTCGGATACATCCTTGGAGTTGAGCCGAGTCTCTACCCCGAGACCGTCGAAGACTGGTGGCGGATGGCTTACACGACGATATTGCAAGACACCAAGCATGACGGTCCGGATGCCAAGATGCTCGCGCAGTCGTTCGTGACGGCATTCGGCCCGACCGATGAGGACGTCGCCGAGGTCCGGAGGCGGAAAGTGAAGGAATACCACAAGGTTCGTAATTGGGGCAGGTTCTTTCTCTCGGCAAAATCCTTCACGGTCAACGACTTACCCGATCCCGGCTGGCGCCGCTGGCTTCCCCTTGTTCACGTCGGGCCGAATCTCGTCACCGGCATTGGCCGGCGCGTCATTCCGGGGTATGCCGACGTGATCGATCGACGGCAGCGCGCGCGACGGTCGGCGTGGCTCGAATCCCACATGGCGGGGCAACCACCCCGTTTCACCCCGGTGGAGGTGCTGTCGCGGTGACTACCGGCTAGCGGGTAGTCGAGGGTACCGACACCGGTAGAGCGTGGGGGACGCTGGCGGTGATGTGGCCTTCCGCGTCCGGCGCCACGCTGTACATACCAACAGAACGTCAGTCTTCAACCACGATGAGGTGCGGCCGATGACCGAAGACCAGTTCGCGCAGGTCCGCGCCCAACGGCAATCCGATCAACCAGATGTAAGCGAGTCAAGCGAGTCCCGGTCGTTCGCGCGATCCTCGGGTCGAGAGGTCGATGTCCGCGACGATCGGGTGCGGGTGATTCTGGCTGAAGACGATGTCTTGCTCCGAGCGGGGCTCGCCAGCCTGTTGGACCGCTCGGGTTTCGACGTCGTCGGGCAGGCGGGTGACGGCGTGCAGCTGCTCGCGATGGTAAGAGACCTGAACCCCGGGCTCGTGGTGACCGACATTCGGATGCCGCCGACCCATACCACCGAGGGCCTCGACGCGGCCCGAGTGATCCGTGAAGAGCTCCCAGACATCGGCATTCTGGTGCTGTCGGCGCACGTCGATGTCGAACATGCGATGGAACTGCTGGCAAGTGGCCACAGCATCGGCTACCTACTCAAGAGTCGGGTCACAGACGTGGCCGACTTCGTCGACACGCTGGAGCGGATCGCGAAGGGGGCGTCGGTGGTGGACCCGGCGCTGGTTCAGGAGTTGGTGTCGGTCCGTCGGCGCAATGACCCCCTCGCCGTGCTCAGCGCGCGGGAGCGGGACGTGCTGGCCCTGATGGCGGAGGGCCGGTCCAATGCCGGTATCGCCCATCGGATCTGGGTCACGGAGGGCACTGTGGAAAAACATGTCCGGAGCATCCTCGGCAAATTGGATCTTCCAGAGACCGGCGACGACCACCGTCGCGTCCTCGCGGTCATCACCTTCCTCGACGCCCGCTAGCGAGCGACTTCGACGCCCGCTGCGGCGCTCGGTCGAACTATCCCGCCCGCACACCCTTCTCGACGCGGTCGCCCAGATCCTGGTCGACGTTGTGCCAGTACTCGAAGGCGCGTTCCAGGACTGGCTCCGACACACCGTCGAGCAGGTGGCCGACGATGTTGTCCACCAGGCGATCCCGTTCGGTGTCATTGAGGACCTCGCGGACAAGGGTGCCCGCCTGACCCCAGTCGTCGTCGTTGGCACGCAACGTGTACGCGGTGCGCACCATGTCCCCGTCGGTGTGCCAACCGGCGGGCTGGCCGTAGCGTGCGGTGTCGGCCTTCGGACCGCCCTTGGAGTTGGGCGCATACACCGGGTCGGCGGCCAACTCATACCGCATGTGTCCGGCGGTGTTGTAACTGTGCACCGGGCACTTCGGCGCGTTGACCGGCAACTGGTTGTAGTTCGCGCCGATGCGATAGCGCTGCGCGTCGGCGTAGGCGAACATCCGGCCCAACAACATCTTGTCCGGGCTCGCGCCGATTCCAGGCACTAGATTGGAAGGCGACCAGGCGCCCTGCTCGATCTGGCTGTGGTTGTCGGTGGGATTGCGATCCAGTGTCAGTCGGCCCACCTCGGTGAGCGGATAGTCGCCGTGTGGCCACACCTTGGTCAGATCGAAGGGGTTGAACCGGTAGGTCTTTGCGTCCTCGAATGGCATGATCTGCATCTTCAATGTCCACGACGGGTGGTCCCCACGCCCGATCGCCTCGAACAAGTCGCGGGTGTGGTAATCGGTGTCCTTCGACACCAGCGCGTCGGCCTCTGCCTGAGTCAGGTTCTCGATGCCCTGATCGGTGATGAAGTGATACCGCACCCACACCTTCTCGTCGGCCGCGTTGACCCACATGAAGGTGTGCCCGCTGTAGAGGTTCATGTGCCGCCAGCCGCGTGGGATTCCGCGATCACCCATCAGCCAGGTGACCTGATGCGCCGACTCCGGAGACAGGGTCCAGAAGTCCCACTGCATGTCGTGATCGCGCAGATTGCTGTCAGCGCGGCGCTTCTGAGAGCGGATGAAGCTCGGGAACTTGATCGGATCCCGCAGGAAGAACACCGGGGTGTCGTTGCCGACGATGTCGTAGTTGCCTTCGGAGGTGTAGAACTTCAGCGCGAAGCCGCGCGGGTCGCGCCAGGTGTCTGGACTGCCGCGCTCACCGGCCACCGTCGAGAAGCGGATCACCGTCTCGGTCGTGGTACCGGGCTGAAACACCGCGGCCTTCGTAAACGCACTCACGTCTTGGGTGACCTCGAACCGCCCAAATGCACCTGAGCCCTTGGCATGCGGCTGCCGCTCGGGCACGCGTTCCCGGTTGAATTGCGCCAGCTGCTCGATCAGGTAGTGATCGTGCAGCAGGATCGGTCCGTCCGGTCCGATGGTCAGTGAATGCTCGTCGCTTTCGACTGGGATGCCGGCATTCGTTGTCGTCGGTGAGGGTTGTATCTCGGTCATTTGCATTGCCTTTCGGAGCTGGACGGACTACTGGCGGAGTGGGCCTGGTACCCGCAATCCGCGGCGTGAGGTGTCGAGGGGACGGGCGCGCGGTGGCCATTGCGACCGACCGGTGGCGGCCATTCGTCGTCCGCCTTTTGCACCGTGAGGACGCTGCGGTCGAGGACGTCAGCGAGCCAGATCAATAGTCGCTCGAGGAGCCTGCTCATATTTGCTTCCCTCCATCGGACTGCTCCCGGACCCTGAGCTCCAGGTCGTGGCGTCGCGCAACTTGTCTTGCGCGACCGCCCATTCCGCGCCGCAGCACCGGGGTAGTCAAAAGACGTCGCAATGCCCCCTCCATCCCGGACGCATCCCCCGGCCTGTAGACCAGTCCGGCGATGCCGGGCACGAGGAGCTGTACGGTGGCCGGGTCAGCCGGGGCGACCACCGGCCGTCCCGCAGCCAATACGTCCAGCAGCGTGCTGGTCGCCGCAGAACTGCTGAGCACGACGAGGTCTGCGGCAGCAACGAAGTTCGACCATCGGTCGCCGCTGGAGTCCGCCACCGCGTGCACGTTGCTCCCGAAACCCCTTGCAGAGGTGCTCTGCATCAAGATGGTGTGCTGCACGCCCGTTCCAAGGAGGACGAGCTGCGCCTTGGACTGCTGGCGCACTGCGATGAGCGCGGCGGCCAATTGTTGCGCGTGCGCACGGTCGTCGAACGGTCCGATCGCGACGATCGTCGGGAGGTCGGCGAGGCCCACCAGTGAGCGGGCGGCCATCGGGTCTAGCGCTGTGACCGGTGGCTGCGCGATCGGTGCGGGCGCCCCGGAAGCTCCACGACGGCTGCTACGGGTGCAGGGCGCGGTGAGGTTGGGCCACGAACCGCGGTCCGCTGAACCAGCGTCGTACATCGTTTCGGTAACGGTGACCATGACTCATAGAATTGCGGTCCGGGGCGCCGATGTCGTCAGCGCTGACCTCCCTTTGGGCCCCCTGCTAACACCACTCCGGACATACCTGCTAGCTGCCATGGCGCCAGACGTCGGGAATTGCACGCGCGTTCGTTGCTGCCCCAAGACGGGATGGCGTGAGTCGCTCGGGTCCGTTAGACGTGGTGTTTGCTGACGTCAGCGAGATTCGAGCTGTCTCGCGAGTCCGCCTGTCCCAGTGAGATATTCAATGTTCCGCTCGGGCGGTAGAGCGTTGGTGTTCAGTGGTTTCCGACACCGGTCGGGTTGAGGTGGGTGAGGTGACCGCTTTCAGTTCCGTCGGCGGGGTCGATCACGCAGTCGATGAGAGCCGGACCCCTCGACATCAGCGCGCCGGTGAGGGCGATGGTGACTTGTTCCCGCGTGGTGGCCTGGTAGCCCTTTCCGCCGAAGGCCTCGATGAGGCGGTCGTGGCGGGCGGTGGGCATCAGGGTGGTCGACGCCGGGTCGGTGGAGGCGGTGTTGACTCCGTCGCCGCGGTAGATGCCGCCGTTGTTGAGCACGACGACGACTACGGGTAGCCGGTACCGGCAGATGGTTTCCAGTTCCATACCCGAAAACCCGAATGCACTGTCGCCTTCGATGGCCACGACCGGGGCGCCGGTCTCGACGGCGACGGCGATCGCGTAGCCCATCCCGATTCCCATCACGCCCCAGGTGCCGCTGTCGAGGCGGTGCCGTGGTACTTCCATGTCGATCACGTTGCGGGCGAAGTCCAGTGCGTTGGCGCCTTCGTTGACGACATAAGCGTCGGGATACTCGCGCAGCGCGTCGCGGATGGCCCGCAACGCGCCGTAAAACTGCATCGGGTGCCGATCAACGTCCAGCCGCGCCGACATCTTCGCTACGTTCTGCGCCGAGCGTTCGGCGAGCTCGAGACGCCACGGCGCCGAGCCGCTGAGCTGTCCGGGCTCGGCCCGTTCCATCAGTGCGGCCATCACCGAGCCGATGTCGCCGACGAGCGGGGCGGCGATGGGCTGGTTGCTGTCGAGCTCGGTGGGTTCGATGTCGACCTGGATGAAGGTTGCGTCCGGATTCCATTGCGGCGCCTCACCATGTCCGAGCAGCCAGTTCAGCCGGGCGCCGACGAGCATGACGACGTCGGCTCGGCGCAGCGCCAATGACCGGGCGGCGGCCACCGACTGTGGGTGGTGGTCGGGCAGCAGGCCCTTGGCCATCGACATCGGCAGGTACGGCACACCGGTGGCCTCGATGAACGCGCGGATCTCCTTGTCGGCCTGCGAATATGCCGCACCCTTGCCGAGCACGACGAGTGGGCGTCGTGCACCAGCGAGCAGGTCGATCGCGCGGTCCACCGCTTCGGGCGCGGGCAGCTGGCGTGGTGCGGGGTCGACGACCCGCCGCAGCGACGCGTCGCCCGCAGCCGCGTCGATGACCTGGCCGAGCACCGCGGCGGGGATGTCGAGGTAGACACCGCCGGGGCGCCCGGACACCGCGGTGCGGATCGCCCGGGCCACTCCGCGGCCGATGTCTTGGACCCGGTTCACTCGGTAGGCGGCCTTGACGAACGGTTGCGCCGCCGCCATTTGGTCGAGCTCCTCGTAGTCACCCTGCTTGAGGTCGACGATGTGCCGCTCGCTGGACCCCGAGATCTGCACCATTGGAAAGCAATTCGTGGTGGCATTGGCCAGTGCGACGAGCCCGTTGAGGAAGCCAGGTGCGGAGACCGTCAGGCAGATGCCCGGCTTCTTCGTCAAGAACCCCGCCGCCGCCGCCGCGTGGCCGGCATTACTTTCGTGACGGAAACCGATGTACCGGATGCCCGACGCCTGCGCGACACGGGCCACGTCGGTCACCGGGATGCCGACCACCCCGTAGATCGTCCGGATGTCATTGAGCTTGAGGGCCTCGACGATGAGGTGGTATCCGTCAGTGAGCTGCTCCGGAGCCCCCGGGCCGTTCGCGGCATCCGGTATGAAAGCGGTTGACATGGTCCGAAGTCCTTCAGTCGCGATGGCTGTGCGTCGTCACTTCCGACACTCGAATTGCTCGTCCTCAAGGACAGGATGTCCTTCAAACACGGCAAAGTCGTCACCGCTGCCACCCGGCCATACCTCCAGTTAGCTGGAATGTGTCCGTGCCTGCCAGCGCTCAGGCTGCAGACCATCCCCGTCGGCACGAGGTCCAATCCCTCTACCATCCATCGGATCTGGGCCATCGAGGGCGGCGCTGGAAAGGCCGGCGACGACGACTGCCGGGTCTCAGTGGTGTTGGCCCTCCCCGAGGGTCGCCACCCCATCGACGAGATCGCGGATCGCGCCGGGCGTCAAGTTGATCTTGCTTAGGAACCCGACGGCCGGGCTGGTCGCGATCATGTCGGCAAGGTCCTGCTCGGCATGGGTGGAGATCAGTATCACCGACGGAGGTGTCGGCAGTCCAAATCGGTGGAGTTGCTCGGCGAGTTCGAAGCCGTTCTCCCCGCCGAGGTTTACGTCTACGAGTATGACGTCGGGACGCAACTCCTCAACGCATCGGATGGCCTCAGCGCTGGTCGACGCGACGCCGACGACCGCGATCCCGTCGTGCTCGAGCAGCCGACGTGCGGCGTCGACGAAATCTAGGCTGTCATCCACGATTACGCAGCGCATCGTGTACCTCTCAAGGACATGAGTTCAGCTTGTCAGTAGGCGGCACCAGTGCGCATTCCCACTAGCTGCAACTCTGCCCACACGACGCCGTGATTCCGTCCGCTCACGATGCCCGCATACCCAGGGCATTTGCAGGTGGCGCGCAGACACAGATTCCAGCTAGCAGGGGATGGCGATTGGTGTCAGCGGTGGCGACAGGGCTGCACCGGCGCGACATCGTGGTTAGTGGCCAACCCGGAAGCACCGCTGTGCTCGAGTTACTTGGAGAGCGATATGAAGACCACCACGTTGGGGCAAACGGGACTTCACGTCTCCCGCATTGCCTTCGGCACCTGGCAGCTGGGTGGCGAATGGGGTCGTTTCGATGAGGACGCCGCCATCACCGCGATCCGTCGCGCCCGCGAATTGGGTGTCAACTTCTTCGACACGGCCCAGGCCTACGGATTCGGCGCATCCGAGCACATCCTTGGCACAGCGCTACGCGATGAGCTCACCAGCCAGCGCGACGAACTCGTCATTGCGACCAAAGGCGGTCTGCGCCAGACGGACTCCGGTCTTGTACGCGATGCGAGTCCGGAATGGCTCCGGCGCGGCGTAGAAGCCAGCCTTACGGCGCTGGGCATCGATCACATCGACCTGTACCAGGTGCATTGGCCGGATCCGATCGTCCCGGTCGCCGAGACGGCGGGCGCACTGGGCGAACTGGTCGCCGACGGCAAGGTCCGCCACGTCGGCGTATCCAACTATGACGCCGCGCAGATGGCGGAGTTCTCTGGCACGCTTCCGGTGGAGACCTTGCAGCCGCCGTACCATCTGTTCCGTCGCGAGATCGAGGACGAGGTCCTGCCTTATTGCCGCACGCACGACATCGGCGTGCTGGTGTACGGACCGTTGGCGCATGGGCTGCTGACGGGAACGCTGAGCCGCCACACCGCATTCGTCGACGATGATTGGCGCAGCGCGAGTGGCGTTTTCAGCGGTGACACGTTCCGACGCAACCTGGCGACGGTTCGCGACCTGGAGGTCTTCGCCGCCGACCGTGACATCAGCGTGAGCCAGCTGGCCATCGCATGGACGCTGGCGAACCCAGCCGTACAGGTCGCCATCGTCGGCGCCCGACAATCGAGCCACGTCGAGGACAGCCTTCGCGCCGCGGAGGTGGCACTGACCGACGCGGACCTCGACGACATCGACAAGATCATGACTTCCGCCACGCCGGTGGCCGGACCGTCGCCGGAGGGTATGCCATGACCGAGCCTGCCCAGACGGTTGCGGTGTTGGGCACCGGGACGATGGGCGCTCCGATCGCCCGCAACCTGCTACGCGCTGGGTTTGGAGTCCGAGTGTGGAACCGGACTCCGGACAAGGCCGCCGCGTTGGTCGACGCCGGTGCGCGGCTCGGCTCCGACCCTGCGGAAGCGGCGAGCGGCGCCGACGTGCTCATCACCATGCTGACCGATGGCGCCACCGTCGAAGGCGTGATGACCGGGCCCGACGGTGCGCTGTCGATGCTTCGTTCAGGCTCGATATGGATTCAGATGAGCACGGTCGGAGTCGAATGGACGGACCGGCTCGCTGAGCTGGCCGACCTGCACGGCGTCGCG
>NZ_JAVRQA010000510.1:0-9986 GCF_032161845.1 Mycobacterium sp. | reverse complement strand
CCGACCTCGTCGATGTCCGGCGTGCGGATGCACTTCTGCACACTGGTCGCGCGATTCCACGGCGGCGTCTGCTGGCCAAGGAAGTAGGGCACGAACTGCACCATGCCTGCGTTGACGAACAACAGGTTGGGGTCCTCGAGGATCACCGATGCGCTCGGAACCTCGGTGTGGCCCGCGTTCACGAAGTGATCGAGGAAGCGCTTCCTGATCTCGTGTGTCTGCACGTGCTGCTGTCCTTTGTCTTTCGATTGATCATTCCGGGAACGGTGATTCGGGGTCGTTCTCCGGCGTCCCAGCGGGGGCCGTTCTCGACGGCATTACAGTACCGGCCCGGTTCGATCGCCCCGCAAGGGCGCGGTCCTGACCCGTACCGCGGGCCCGACCGTCGCCGGTTCACCCGCCGATGAAGCTCACGCGTACCGAACGTCGCGGGTTGTCCCTGTTCAGGTCGACCAGAACGATGCTCTGCCAGGTACCGAGCAACGGCTCGCCGGCGTGGACGGGAATCGTCACCGACGGTGCCACTAGCCCGGGAAGAACGTGATCGGCGCCATGTCCCGGGGAACCGTGGGAGTGGCGGTAGCGATCGTCACGCGGCAGCAGTCTCTCCAACGCGTCGACCAGATCGTCGTCGGACCCGGCCCCCGTCTCGAGGATGGCGACGCCCGCGGTCGCGTGGGGCACGAAGACATTGCACAACCCGTCACCGCGCGACTCGCAAAACGCGCGGACGGCGTCGGTCAGATCCACGGTGCGGCGCCGGGAGGTGTCCACGTCGATCAGCTCGGTGTTCACGAGTAGAGAATACGGCCGATATTCACGGCAACGTTTATTCACGGCCACGTTTATTTCGACGAGCCAGGGGTATTGCTGTTGCAGCTCAATGAGCCCCTGACACCTCGAACGAAGGCAAGGAAATGACACCCACAGGCATCATCACCGCGATTCTGATCGGCGTCGTCGTCGGCGTGCTCGGACGACTCGTCCTCCCCGGCAAGCAGCCCATTGGGTTGCTCGTCACCATCCTCGTCGGCATCGTGTCGGCACTCATCGGCACATGGCTGGCCCGTCAGCTCGGCATCCCCACGGCGACGAGTGGCATCGACTGGATGGAACTACTGGTCCAGGTCATCGTCGCGGCGCTCGGCGTGGCACTGGTGGCGGGGCTCATGGGCCGCCGCCGGACCGGCGTCCTGCGCCGCTACCCCGAAACTGCTGCACACCCCCCGCCGAGCCTGCGGTGAGATCGCTACTTTTGAAAGGACCGCGATATCCCCGCTGGCTCGGCGCGGGTCTTGGTGGGGTTGAGCTAGCGCTTCCTACGCAGAATTGCCCGTAGTTTGTCGAGCCGTCCCGCGATGTCGCGTTCGGCTCCATGGCTCGTCGGTCGGTAGTAGTCCACACCGACCAGGTCGTCGGGCGAATACTGCTGGGGCACAATGCCATCGGGGTCGTCGTGGGGGTACGAATACCCTTGGGCATTGCCCAGCGCGGCCGCACCGGAGTAGTGGCCGTCCCGCAGATGCGGCGGAACCAGCCCCGCCTTGCCTGCCCTGATGTCGCCCATCGCCGCCGACAGCGCCATCGTCACCGCGTTCGACTTCGGCGCGGTGGCCAGATGCACGGTGGCGTGGGCGAGCGTCAGCTGCGCCTCGGGCATGCCGATCAACTGCACGGTCTGCGCGGCAGCCACTGCCGTCTGCAATGCCGTCGGATCGGCCATGCCGATGTCCTCGCTCGCCAGGATCGTCAACCGTCGCGCGATGAAGCGCGGGTCCTCCCCCGCGGTCAGCATGCGCGCCAGATAGTGCAGAGCAGCGTCGACGTCGGAACCACGCACCGACTTGATGAAGGCGCTGACCACGTCGTAGTGCTGGTCGCCGTCACGGTCGTAGCGCACGGCGGCCTTGTCCAACGACTGTTCGATGACCTCGACGGTCACATGGTCGCCCGCCTCAGCTGCGACCTCCAGTGCGGTCAAGGCCCTTCGGGCGTCCCCGGCGGCGAGCTGCACCAGCAGTTCGACGGCGTCGGCATCGACGGAGACCGACCCGCCGAGGCCACGCGGGTCGGCGATGGCACGCTCGACCACCGCGCGCACCGCGTCGGCGCCAAGCGGCTGCAACTGCAGGATCAGCGAACGGGACAGCAGCGGCGCCACGACCGAGAACGACGGGTTCTCGGTGGTCGCTGCCACCAGCAGCACGACCCGGTTCTCGACCGCCGCCAACAACGCGTCCTGCTGGGTCTTGGAGAACCTGTGCACCTCGTCGATGAACAGCACGGTCTGCTTCCCATGCACCGCCGCTCGACGCGCGACGTCGATGACGGCCCTGACGTCCTTCACTCCCGCCGACAGCGCCGAAAGCGCCTCGAACCGGCGCCCCGTCGCCTGCGATATCAGCGACGCCAGCGTCGTCTTACCGGTGCCCGGCGGTCCGTACAGGATGACCGACGCCGCGCCGGACCCGTCGACGAGGCGGCGCAGCGGCGAACCGTCGCGCAGCAGGTGGTCCTGACCGACGACCTCGTCGAGGCCGACCGGGCGCATGCGAACCGCAAGCGGGGACGACGGACCGCCCCCGGGAATGCCCTCACCGTCGCCCGGTTCGGGAGCCACGTCGAAAAGACCATCGGCCACGGGACAGGCTTACCACGACACGGCGACACCGCCGAACGCGGCAGCTCGTCACTCGCGCAGTGTGCGTCCGTTCGAATCTGGCACCTTGCCGACCAGGATCAGAACCGCGTCGACCAGAGGCCAGACGGCTCCGATGCCACACGTCAGCCAGGTCACGGCGATCTGCGCGATGGCGAGGCCGTTGTAGCCGAGGTAGAACCTGCCGACGCCGAACGACCCGAGGAACAACTGCAGCAGACCCGCGACCAGTTTGCTCTTGTCCGACAGTGGCCGCCCGTAGGCGTCAACGCCGAACGACCCGCCGGGATAGGGCGGCTGGTAACCGCCGTACGGCGGGGGCGGTCCGTAGGGACCGGGAGGCGGCGGCGCACCGTAGGCACCGACGGGCGGTGGCAACGATGGATCCGATCCGTACGGCGGCGGCGGCGGCGGATACGGCGGATATGGCGGGTTCGACTCTGGCGGCGGCGGGTACGGCGGATCCGAACCGTACGGGGGCGGAGGCACTGACATGCAGGGGATGATGTCCCATTCCCGGGTCCGCGTCCACCGTTGAATGCGCATCCATCCCGAATTCCCAATAACGCGCGGCCGTGCGCGACGATGGATCTCGTGCTGATCAATCGGGCTACGGCTGCAGGTATCGCGGACGGCACCATCACGCTGGTGCTGCGCAGTTGGGATGTGCCGCGCGCGAAAAGGGGCGGCACACAACGAACTCCGGCCGGGACCATCCGGATCGACGACGTCACCGAGTACCCGAGCGGGCATCGGGTCACCGCGGCGCAGGCCAGGGCTGCCGGCTATCCCGACGCCGCTACCGCCAGGTCCGATCTCGCCAGCCGGCCAGCCAAGCACCTCTACGCGATCGCCGTGTCGTACCTCGCCCCCGACGAGCGTCCCGATCTCGCCGCCGACGACGCGTTGACCGCCGACGACCGCGCCCTCATCACCAAGCGCCTCGACCGGTGGGACGCCGCGAGCAAGACGGGGCCATGGACGCGCCAGTACCTGAGACTCGTCGAGGCCAACGAGGCGATCCGAGCGCCCGACCTCGCCGTCACGGTGGGACTGGAAACCGCGCCATTCAAGCGCAGGGTGCGCCAACTCAAGGGGCTGGGCCTCACCATCAGCTTGGACGTCGGCTACCGAATCTCACCGCGCGGCAGGGCATTCCTCTCGGGCCCTGGCGCGACCGTCAGGGAGTCGTGACGAAGTCGATGAGTTCCTCGACGCGACCGATGAGCGCGGGCTCGAGATCGTTCCAGTCGCGCACCGTGCCCCGGATCCGTCGCCAGGCGGCGGCGATGTCTGCCTGACTTCCGTGCGGCCACCCCAGCGCGGCGCAGATGCCGTGCTTCCACTCGACGTTGCGCGGGATGACGGGCCACTGCTCGAGGCCGAGGCGCGCAGGCTTCACGGCTTGCCAGACGTCGACGTACGGGTGGCCGACCACCAACGTGTGCGCCCCGCCAGGGCCACGCCGGACCGCGTCGGCGATGCGGGCTTCCTTGGACCCGGTGACGAGATGATCGACGAGAACGCCGAGCCGACGGCCGGGGCCGGGATCGAAGTCCGCCACGATGGGGGCGAGATCGTCGACGCCACCCAGATATTCGACGACGACGCCCTCCACGCGGAGGTCTGCGCCCCAGACCTGCTCGACGAGTTCGGCGTCGTGACGCCCCTCGACGTAGATGCGGCTCGCCAGCGCGGTTCTCGCGCGGGCCCCAGCGACGGCGACCGAGCCCGACGCCGTCAGCGCCGGACCTGCCTGGGTCTTGCGCTTGGGCGGGGTGAGAATCACCGGCTTGCCGTCGACCAGATAGCCAGGCCCAACCGGGAAGGGACGTCGGTGACCGTCGAAGTCCTCTACCTCCATGCGGCCGTACTCGATGCGCACGATTGCCCCGACGTAGCCGGTCTCCACGTCTTCGACGACGAGACCGATTTCGGCCGCCATCTCGGTGGATCGCACGAGTCTTGGGGTGTGCGGGTTTCGGGCCAGGACATCGAAGCCGTAGCGATCATTCACGTCAGCGAGCCTAGGAACGATGACCGCGGTTGGTCGGTCGCCGCGCCGAATTCGTGACCGATCGGTGACCGGCACGCCCGGCTCACGCGGTGCTTTGGTCCTGGGCGTTCTGGCTGAATACGTCGCCGGAGGTTCGGCCACGCCATCGATCCGCTGTGAGGTCATGTCGGCGCGGGCCGACCCGATCCGCGGTATAACCCGAACGTGCAAATAGGACTTTCGACACCAGTGGTGATGCGGCTGCCAGGAGCGAGCTCCGACTGGGAACGTGAAGGAGACATCGAGGCGATCGCGCAGATCGCGGCAGCGGCCGATGACCTCGGGTTCGACTTCCTGACCTGTCCGGAGCACGTCGTCGTGCCCGTCGACGCCGCCGCCCAACGCGGCTCCACCTACTGGGATCCGCTGGCGACGCTCGGATTTCTCGCGGCCCGCACGTCCCGCATCCGCCTGGTGACGGCGGTCCTGGTGCTCGGCTACCACCATCCCTTGGAGATCGCCAAGCGCTACGGCACCTTGGATCGCGTCAGCGGTGGCCGACTCGTCCTCGGCGTCGGGGTGGGCTCGCTGAACGAGGAATTCGAGCTGCTCGGTGCGGCGTGGGACGACCGCGGTCCACGCGCCGACGATGCCATCCGCGCCCTTCGGGCGTCGCTGTCGACCAACAACCCCGGCTACGACGGGGAGTATTACCGGTACGACGCCGTGATCATGGATCCATGCGCCGTGCAGCCGCACGTCCCCATCTGGGTCGGCGGCCGCACCCGCCGGTCACTGCGGCGCGCAGTCACGCTCGCGGACGGCTGGATGCCGTTCGGGCTGAACACGGCTGAACTCACGACAATGCTTGCCGCCGTTGATCTTCCAGCGGAATTCGACGTCGTGCTGGCGTGCGGACCCATCGACCCGCTCGGCAACCCGGACGACACCCGGCGACGACTGGCCACGCTCCGCGGCCTCGGTGCGACCGCCGCAACTTGTGCGATCGCAGCGGACTCCCCCGACCACTACTGCGACCAACTCACGGCGTTGCGTGCGATCGCCGACGGCGAACGCTAGGCGGGTTTGCTCTCGATGTCGTACTCGACGTCGGTCCCGTCGACCTTGGTGATCTTCAGGTGCGCGACGTAGTCGCCGTCCGGAGCCGTGAACGTGCAGTCGAACTCGACGCCGACCTTTGCCTCGGTCTTGTCTGGGCACTTCACGTCCGAGGCGGTGACCTCAGTGTTCTTGGCCACGAAGTCCGCCACCGATTTCTGCGCACTGTCGGCGCTGATGACCGCCGCGCCACAGCCACTGAGACCGAGGGTCGCGGCACCGATGAAGAGAGCGGCGCCGAGGCGGACACCGTGAGTACGAATCATGCGCGTGATGCTGCTCTAAGGTTTGCCACAGGTCAAGCACAGACACGACCGACTTGAAGCCGCCCGCGGTTGCCGCGGGTCTAACCAGCGCCGCTCGCGGCCGCGAGCTTGGCTGGATCCGACGTCACCTCATCGATGACGGTATGGATGAATCGCATCTTCTCCAGAACCTTCATCGGTAGCACGAACGGGTAGAGATCGTCGTGGCCCATCGAACGGTTGACCATGTTGAGCGCCCACGACAGCGGTAGCCACATGTCAATGATTGCGTCGAATCCGCTGGGCCCCAGGTTTCTTCGCTCGAACGTCGCCGCTGCGGGGGCGAAGCTGAAGGCGGCGGCGGTGTCTAGGGTGTCGCGGATGTGGAGGTAGTGCGCGAAGGTCTCGGCCCAGTCCTCGGCGGGGTGCATCGTGGCGTAGGACGAGACGTAGTTGGTCTCCCAGCCGGGGGGCGCACCCTCGCTGTAGTGCCGGTCCAGCGCTGCCTGGTAGTCGGCCTCCGCGTCACCGAACAGTTCGCGGGCGGTCTGCTGATATTGCGGCGCCGTGCCCACCAGGCGGTAGTAGTAGTAATGCCCGATCTCGTGGCGGAAGTGACCGAGCAACGTTCGGTACGGCTCGGCCATCGCCACCCGCAACTGTTCACGGTGCACATCGTCGCCCTCGGCGAGATCGAGTGTGATGAGGCCGTTCTCGTGACCGGTGAAGACTTTCTCGAGTTCACTCGACAGCAGGTCGAACGCGAGCCCGTAATTCGGATCCTCGTCGCGTCCGACGATCGGTAGCTTCAGGTCGACCAGCTCGACGATCAGCCGCCGCTTGGCCCTCTCGGCGGTCGCGAACGCCGCCATCGCGCGCTTGTCGGCGTCGCTGGGCCTGGTTCGGGTGAGGGCACACGACGTGCACAACCGTCGCACCGGAGCCACCCGGACCAACCAATTACATTGGGCCGCATGCAAGTTCGCACACAGCTGATACTCGCTGGCATCGACGGCGCCCCCGTGCTCACTCTCGGCGCCCGACGCGATGACCAGGAACGCCATGTCGTCGATGGAGAAGCCCAGTCTGCTGCGACACGACAGGCAGACCGAGTTCTCGAAGGCCAGGTGCTGGCCGCAGTTGGGACAGATGAAGTCACGCACGAAGAATTCCTCCGTCGATTGGGGCCACGTCGACGGACACGTCGATCTTGCTGCTTTCGGAATCGGTGTAGATGATGCCACGCAGCGGCGGGACGTCGGCGTAGTCACGGCCGAAACCGACTACCACATACCGCTCGTCGACCAGCTGATCGTTGGTCGGGTCGAATCCCAGCCAATGGTTCTGCGGTGTCCACACCGACGCCCAGGCGTGTGTCGCGTCGATCCCGACCATGCGTTCCCTTCCCGGGGGTGGGTCCGTCGCAAGATAGCCGGAGACGTAGCTGGCGGCGAGACCGTTGGCGCGCAGGCAGGCGATCGCTAGCCGGGCGAAGTCCTGACATACCCCCTCGCCCGCCGCCAAAACTTCGGCGACCTGGGTGGACACCGTCGTGGAACCCGAGCGATAGGTGAAGTCATGGTTGATCCGGAAGTTGAGGTCCCGAAGCACGTCGACGAGTGGTCGCTCCGGCTGGAAGCTCGGTGCGGCGTAATCCCGCACGGCGTCGGTGATTTCCGGCTGCTGCAGATCCAACGTGAACTCGACGGCGAGCGCGCCGTCGGTGCCGACCGGTCGCGAGATCTCCCACGGCGCGAGCGCCGAGCCGCTCGAGTACAGCTCGACGGGTGGCGGGTCGACCTCGACCACCGAGTGGCTGGTGATGGTCAGTGCCCGATGGCGTTCGGTGACGTGAAAGTAGGAGCTGGTGTTGCCGTAGCCGTCTCGGCTGGTCGAGCTGTCCGCCGCCTCTGGCTCTATCGCCAAGCGGTGCGACAGGCACCGTTGCCGCGTTGAGTCCCTCGGGGTGAGGAAGCCGCGACCATAGGAACTGGTCACGTCGTCGGAGTAGTGGTACATCGTCCGATGCGTGACCTCGTAGGATCTGCTGCCCACCACCGGGGTCGGACCGATGCCATTCGCCGGGTCGCTGCGGTCTCCCCCACCGTCGCTCACGGCAGGACCCTCCTGGCGTCAGGACCCCACAGCGGCTGCATCCCACCGGGCAGCGCGAGGTGTGTCGTCGTGATCAGGCGGGACAGCTCGCGCAGATCGGTGTGGATGCTCGTCAGCAGTCCGTCCAGCTCGGGCCGCGTTCCGTCGGTGATGTCCTCGAGGTCGGCGGGGTCGAGCCGACGCAGCCGCGCGGCGACCTCCTCGATGAGCCGCTCGGGGCGGGTGGATCCGGACGAGGACGGCAGCGCCTTGAGGTTCACCCGCAACCTTTCGAACTGGTAGGCCAGTGAGCGGGGGTTCTCCTCGTCGAAGAGCAACAGGTCCGCGACCGCCGCCACACTGACCTTGCCGAGGGTGCGCCTGCGGTAGATCACCGACGACTCGCACGCCACCAGCGTCGACTCGGTGATGGTCTGCTCAGCACCGCGACTGCGGACCTTCGTCAGCGTCGCGCGGATCAAGGCGGTGAGCCAGATCGCCCGCTCGATGCGCTTGCCGATGTCCATCATCGTCCAGCCGACGTCGCGCACCATCGACTCCGCCGCGACCCCGGACAGCGCCAGCATTCCCGCCAGCGTCTGACTATGAGCGGTCCCCAGATAGCTCTCGCCCTCGGTGTGTGAATCGGGCGGCGTCCCCGACGTGCGCATCACCGCACGGTCCACCGCGGCGAGCACCATCCAGGTGTCGTTCGACATCTGGTCACGCACCGCGCGGGCCGCCAGCCCGAGCCGCTCCACGGACTGCGCCAAGGACCCAGCGCGATGCCGGTCGGCGGTCAGCGCCCACAGCGTGGTCGGCGCGACCGCGATCATCTCGGCGTCGTCGCCGGAGGCTCTGGTGTCGGTGCCGGTTATTCGACCGAGCGCGGCCAGCAGGACCGGGACGCATTCGCTGCCCGGCATGTCCTGCCGGTAGCGGAACTCGTGATAGCGCTCCCGCGTGACATTGAGCAGCCTGGCCATGCTCTCCGCGCGTTCGGAGTAGCGACCGAGCCAGAACAGGTCGGACAGTACGCGGGGTGAGCTGACCGCACGGGTCGGGCTCGGTGTGATCGCGGGCAGCTCCACCACCGGCTGGGGTGTCCGCTCAGCCGTCACCCGGGTCGGGGTTCGCACCCAGATGTCCTTGGCGGCAATGGTGTTCATTCGGTAGGCGGCATTGCCGGGGGCCAGGAGATAACCGAGTCCGCCCACCATGGGCGCGTATCCGCCGCGCTGCGCGACGGTGAACAACCGCATGCCCGTGTTGGCGGCCGACAAGCCGGCGCGCGAATGATCCGTCGGCGCCGAGGAGAACTGCGGCAGTTCCTGACCGACCCACTGCCAGGGGGTGGCGCCGATGCGTGCCGCCAGCTCGTCGCGCTCGCCGTTCGACAGGGCCGGGCCGACGATCGGCTCGCCACCGGTGACCGGTCGGATCAGCAGTGTCGACAGATGGCTCAGCAGATGCGACCGTTCGACGTCGATGCCACCCCAGTACATCGACGCCATGTTCAACTGCGGCGCTTCGCCGACGAGGAGTTCGGCCAGTTCTGGCAGGAAGCGTTGCAGCCCGGGGCTTTCCAGGATTCCACTGCCGAGGGTGTTGACGACGGTAACGGCACCGCGGCGCAACACCTCGACGAGACCGACGACGCCGAGTCGCGAATCTGCCCTCAGGTCAAGCGGATCGGCGTACGCGGCGTCGACCCGCCGCAGCACGACGTCGACGCGCTTGAGCGTGCCGAGCGACCGCATCCACAACTTGCCGTCACGGACCACCAGGTCGGCGCTCTCCACCAGTGGGAAGCCGAGCACGCTCGCCAAATAGGCCTGATCGAAGGCCGTTTCGGAGTGGATGCCCGGGCTGA
>NZ_JAVRQA010000509.1:0-4025 GCF_032161845.1 Mycobacterium sp. | reverse complement strand
CTCAAGGAGACCCTGGCCGCCGATGGTCTCGATGCCGGCGATCCGCACGACGTGATGCGCTGGGTCGAGCAGACGTTCGGTCACCCGTGCGATCTTGGTCGAGCCGGATCGCCCGAAGAGATCGCCTCGGCGACTACCTATCTGGCATCGCGACGCAATGGATACGTGACTGGCGCGACCGTCAACGTCGATGGGGGTTCGGACTTCATCTGAAGTCGGCAGTCACCTCGGCATCGATCACGTCGACCGGCGGCGTGGACGTCGAGAAGCTGATGCCCGTGGCGCCCGAGACGTTTGCGGCGGGGCGATGCCCAGAATGGCACGGGCGGTCTCAGTGATCAGCACACGCAATCGGTCCTCGGCCAGCCCAGCGTCGTGGAACAGGGGCGACTGGATCGCCCCAATCGCTGCGTGCACGACCACGCGCGCGTCGGTGTCGCTGAGGTCCTCGCGCAATTCACTGACCAGGTGAACCCATTCCTCGAGATACAACCGCTGCTTGCGGCGCAGCCGTCGGCGATCCTCCTCGGGCAGGTTGTGGATCTCGTTGTAATAGACCTGTGCGAGTTCGCGATCACCGACGACGAATTCCACTTGACCGGCGATGAGCAGGTCCAATGCGGCGCCCAGATCAGTGGTGGATTCCAGAACGTCCCGTTCGTCGCGCAGCAGCTCGTCGATGATCTGGTCGAACAAGGAAACCAGGACGGCCGACTTGCTGTCGAAGTGCCGATAGACACCCGAACCCGTGATTCCGGCGGCGGCACCGATCTCAGCGATCGACGCCGCGTGAAAACCCTTGCGGGCAACCAAATCTGCCGCTGACGCTAGGATGCGTCCCCTGCGTTCGGGATCCCGGGTACGGACGCGAATCTGGGCGCCGACGGGCGGATCAGCGACGATGGCACACCTCCCAGGTTGATCAGCGTTCATTATGCCCCGGCAATCACCTGGCCGGTCCTCGACGAGTTCGGTGTTTCGGTGTCCGGCAGAACCGTACGTCAGGGTGCTGGACGTGGCCGTGGGTGGCTGTTCCCATGCCCGTCCCGCCGTGATTGCCGCTTGCCTTGAGTCTGGCACTAGTGATTGAATATTCACTAACGTCTCCGTGGACTCTCGCGTGCGTGCCGTACCCAGAAGGGGTTCCCCACCATGACTCGCCCCGCCCAGCCACGTATGGCAACACCCGCAGCCTACGTAAATCCCTCATATACAACCGGTCGTGGCCCAAATCGGGCACTGCGCGCGCTGCGCTGGCGGGCGCCCTCCCATCAGCTCGAGGTGACCGTCGGTATCCCGTTCCAGTTTACGAAGCCAGTATTTAGTACATCCACGTTCACTATCGATCGAAGCCTTCACTGCCAGATTGACCTCAAAGGACAGCGATGACGATCCTCGCGTCAAAAGTCGACACCAACTCCGGGACATACCTGAGCAATCGCGACGTTCAGTCGACGGCGGTGGCTGCGCTCAACGAACAGTTGGAGCGGGTGGCAGCCGGCGGCGGGCAGCGCTACACCCAACGCCACCACGACCGTGGCAAGCTGCTGGCCCGCGAACGGATCGAGCTACTCATCGACCGCGACGCCCCCTTCATGGAGCTCTCCGCGCTGGCGGCGTGGGGGACTGAATTCAACGTCGGTGCCGCGATCGTGACTGGCTTGGGAGTGGTGTCGGGCATCGAGACCGTGATCATCGCCCACGACCCCACGGTGCGCGGCGGCACCATGAACCCGTACACGCTGCGCAAGAATCTGCGCGCACTCGAGATCGCCCGGGTCAACCGCCTGCCGGTCGTCTATCTGGTCGAGTCCGGCGGCGCCGACCTGCCCACCCAGTCGGAGCTGTTCGTCAACGCCGGCAAGATCTTTCACGACTTGACCGAGCTGTCGGCGATGGGCATCCCGACCGTTTCGCTGGTCTTCGGCAACTCCACGGCGGGCGGTGCCTACGTTCCGGGGATGTGCGACTACGCCGTGCTGGTCGACAACGGCGCCAAGGTGTTCCTGGGCGGCCCGCCCCTGGTCAAGATGGCCACCGGCGAGGACGCCGACGATGAGGCACTCGGTGGGGCCGACATGCACACTCGGATCTCGGGGCTTGGCGACTACTTCGCCGTCGACGAGATCGACGCCATTCGCATCGGACGCGACATCGTCGCGCACCTCAACTGGCGCAAGCTCGGACCCGGCCCCACCCAGCCGGCCGACGAGCCGCTGTACGACTCCGAGGAACTGCTCGGCATCGCCTCGGGTGATCCCCGGGTCCCGTTCGACCCGCGTGAGGTCATCGCGAGGGTGGTCGACGGGTCCCGGTTCTCGGAGTACAAGCCGCGGTGGGGTGCCGGCATCGTCACCGGTTGGGCGTCGATCCACGGCTTTCCCGTGGGGATCCTCGCCAACTCCCGCGGTGTGCTCTTCTCCGAAGAGTCCAAGAAGGCAACGGAATTCATTCTCCTGGCCAACCAGACCGACACACCGCTCATCTTCCTGCAGAACGTCACCGGCTTCATGGTTGGCACCGAATACGAGCAAGGCGGAATCATCAAGGACGGCGCCAAGATGATCAACGCGGTCACCAACAGCACCGTCCCGCACATCACCATCAACATGGGCGGCTCGTTCGGCGCCGGGAACTACGGCATGTCCGGCCGGGCCTACGATCCCCGATTCATGTTCGCCTGGGTCAATGCCAAGCTCGCCGTGATGGGCGCGCAGCAGCTGGCCGGCGTCCTGTCCATCGTCGGGCGGGCGTCCGCTGCGGCCGCCGGGCGCGACTTCGACGATGCTGCCGACGCGACGCGCACCGCGGAGATCGGGGAGCAGATCGAGCGGGAGTCCCACGCGTTCTTCGTCTCCGCGCGCATCTACGACGACGGCGTCATCGACCCGCGCGACACCCGTTCCGTACTCGGGATGGCTCTGTCGGCCGCCCATTCCAACGTCGTCGCCGGCCGCCGCGGCTTCGGCGTATTCAGGATGTGAACACCGTGATCACCAAACTGCTGATCGCCAACCGCGGCGAGATTGCCTCCCGGATCATCCGCACCGCGCGCACGATGGACATCTCGACCGTCGCGCTCTACTCCGACGCCGACTGGGACGCCCCCTACGTGGCGCAAGCCGACGAGTCGGTGCATCTGCCCGGCACTGCGCCCGCCGACACTTACCTGCGCGACGATCTGGTGCTCGCAGCGGCGGCCCGCACGGGTGCTGACGCGGTCCATCCCGGGTACGGCTTCCTTTCGGAGAACGCTGATTTCGCCCGCGCCTGCGCCGGGGCTGGGGTGATCTTCGTTGGACCGAGCCCCGAGGCCATCCACGCGATGGGGTCCAAGATCGCCGCCAAGGACATGATGCGCGCCGCTGGCGTTCCCGTGCTGCCGGGCGTCACCGTGGCTTCCGGCGACGACGAGGATCCGGCACGACTGCGCGCCGAAGCGGCCGACGTCGGATTCCCCGTCCTGGTCAAGGCCGCCTTCGGAGGTGGCGGGCGAGGAATGCGGATCGTGCGCAGCGATGACGAACTCCATGAGGCAGTGGCCAGCGCGAGGCGCGAGGCCACCTCGGCATTCGGCGACGGCACCGTGTTCCTGGAGAAGTTCGTCGAAGCGCCTCGACACATCGAAGTGCAGATCTTCGGCGACCGTTACGGCACCGTGGTGCACCTGGGGGAACGCGAATGTTCCATCCAGCGTCGCTATCAGAAGATCATCGAGGAGGCGCCCTCGACCGCAGTCAATGCAGCGCTGCGCGAAGAGCTGGGCCGAGCAGCCGTCGCAGCGGGAAAGGCGCTGGCCTACGAGGGTGCGGGCACCGTTGAATTCGTGATGGCCCAGGACGGCTCGTTCTACTTCCTTGAGGTCAACACCCGGTTGCAGGTCGAGCACCCGGTGACTGAACTCGTCACGGGTATCGATCTGGTTCGGGCCCAACTTCTGGTCGCCGCCGGTGAACCGCTACCTGCCGAGATGCTGGACAGTTCGCCCAAGGGCCACGCCATCGAAGTGCGGTTGTACGCCGAAG
>NZ_JAVRQA010000508.1:0-10247 GCF_032161845.1 Mycobacterium sp. | reverse complement strand
TCGAACGCAGCCAGGTGTGCGGCACCACGCTCGCCCATGCACCGGTGGCGACGTGGGCGTAGAGCGACGCGACCGAATCCGTCTCGATCTGAGGTAGCGCGGCTGCGCCGTTCTCCGCGAACGCCTTATCGATGAACTGCCGGAAACGCATGTGCGGCATCAATAATGCCAACGGAAGCTGGGCGGCCTCGGCCCATGTGATCGTGCGGGCGCCTGGGGCGAGCTGCTCACCGGAGACGAGCAGCACGTACCGCTCCTTGTACAGCGGGACCACCTCTAGTCCCGATCTGTCATCGGGGCCGAAATGGGCGATGGCTGCATCAAGTTCGAAGTCGCGCAGTTGACGTAGCAACTCGGTGGACGACAACCGGGAACAGATGGACACCTTGGCCAATGGGTGCAGTCCACAGAACGCGGCGACCGGCAGTGCCGTGGTCGTCGACACCGTTGGTCCACAGCCCAGGCGCAACGTGCCGGAGATGCCGGACCGCATTGCGGACGCCTCGGCCTTGAGGCCATCGTGCTCGGCCAGTAGTCGCTTGGCCCAGGCGACGAGGCGTTCGCCCTCCAATGTCAGACCCTCGAAGTTCTGCCCGCGATGAATGAGGGTGACGTTGAGCTCGCGCTCTAGTTTGGCGATCGCGGTGGATAGTGCCGGTTGGGATACGTAACAGGCCTCCGCGGCCCTGGCGAAGTGACGTTCACGGGCCACGGCGACGAAGTACTCCAGCTGACGCAGCAGCACTGCTCTCCCTTCGGCGACGGTGGAAACGCTTGATTGTATGCAGTATGCCGTATGCTGTGGACGAACGCAATCAAGCGGCATAGCAGCAAAGGAGGAGGCATCGTGGTCGAGAGCGCCAGCACCGTGACGCAAGAGTGGTTCGCCAAGGCGGTGGTCAACGAGTCGGGGGAGGCCATCGTGGTCACCGACCCAGACGGAGTCATTCGGCTGTGGAATGCCGGAGCCGCACGCATGTTCGGGTACTCCGCTGCCGACGCGATGGGCCATGACCTGGACCTGATTATCCCGGACAAGCTGCGGGCGCGACACTGGAAGGGCTATCGACAAACCATGGCCACCGGCACCACCCGGTACGGGGACAAGTTGTTGAGCGTGCCTGCCAGCCACAAGGACGGGCGGCGGCTCTCGATCGAGTTCAGCGTTGCCCTCTTGCGCGACGACGCCGGCGTGGTGCTCGGGATCTCGGCGATCATGCGCGAGGTGAGCGAGCGCCGCGAGGCCGAGCGGGCACTGCGCGCCAAGCTCGCCGACCTGGAGGCCCGTGTCCCGCCCGGACCGACGATGTCCGTGCAGGGCTGGTCTGAGCAGCCCTGCACGGCAACGTCACTCGACGCGTAGCACCCGCACCGAGTCGGTGTAGCCGGCAACGCCGCTTCGACTGCCGGAGACCACGACGACCACGTCACCCGGGTGGCAGGCCCCCATGCCCACCAGCGCGCGGCTGACCTCGCTGGGCATCGACTCCGCCGCCGCCGACGGTGCGAGCACGGCGGACTCGATTCCCCAGGAGAACGCCATCCGCGCTCGCACCTCGGCGTCGTGAGCGAAGGCCAGCAGTGGCAGCGGCGAACGCTGCCGAGCCAGGCGCAGCGCGGTGTCACCCGTACGGGTGAAACAGCACAGCGCCGCCGCACCGAGGCGCTGTCCCACCTCACACGCAGCCGCGGCGATCGCATCTCCGAACACGGCATCGCCGGCGACCTCCGCGGCTGGCTCGACAGCCTCGTCCCGGCCAGCGCCACTCTCGGCCGCCTCCACGATGCGCGCCATCGTAGCGACCGCGTGCGCGGGGTGCGCCCCCACACTCGTCTCGGCCGACAACATCACCGCGTCCGCTCCATCGAAGACCGCATTGGCCACGTCGGAGACCTCGGCGCGGGTGGGACGACGGTCGGAGATCATCGAGTCGAGCATCTGGGTCGCCACGATGACCGGTTTGGCCGCCTGGCGGCACAGTGCGATGGCGCGCCGCTGCACCAGCGGGATCTGCTCCAGGGGCATCTCCACACCCAGATCACCACGGGCCACCATCAGCCCGTCGAACGCCTCCACGATCGCCCGCAGGTCCGAAACCGCCTCCGGCTTCTCAAGTTTGGCTATCACGGGCACTCGACGGCCAACCTCATCCATGATGGCGTGGGCGAGCTTGACCTCCTCGGCGGCGCGCACGAAGGACATCGCCACCATGTCCGCGCCTAGCTCGAGGGCGAACTTGAGATCCTCGATGTCCTTGTCTGACAACGGCGGAACACTCACGGCGACACCGGGAAGCGAGATGCCCTTGTGATCGCTGACCGGGCCGCCGTCGAGCACTTCGCAGTGAATGTCGGGACCGCTGACCTCAACTACCCGCAGGTCGATCTTGCCGTCGTCGACGAGCAGCCGGTCACCGGATCGCACGTCGCCCGAGAGTCCCGCATAGGTCGTGGACACCCGGTCGTGGTCGCCCGGGCAGGACGCGGTGGTGATCACGACCCGCTCCCCGGTTGCCCACAGCACCGGCCCATCGGCGAAGCTGCCGAGCCGAATCTTCGGGCCCTGCAAGTCGGCGAGCACTCCGACGATCCGGCCGCGCTCGGCGGCGATCGTGCGAACCATCCGGTAGAGGGCCGAGTGCTCCTCTCGGGTGCTGTGGCTGAAGTTCAGCCGGGCCACATCCATTCCGGCATCGACGAGTTCAGCCAGGACCGGCGCGGTGCCGGTGGCCGGACCCAACGTACAGACGATCTTTGCGCGGCGGTTCGACATCTTCTTCTCCCTTACTGCAGAGCCGGCGCGGTTGCCCGCTCTGGGGTGTGTTCGACCACCGGCGCGCCGGGCACACAGGTGCGTGCCAGCAGATCGGTGGCGGCATGGATAGTGCGCAGGGTGGGCGCCGCAGCACCTGTCAGGTCGGCCATCTCCACCACCGCAGTGACGATGGCGTCGAGCTCCAACTGCTTGCCCGCTTCGAGGTCCTGCAGCATCGAGGTCTTGTGATGCCCGACGTTCTCGGCGCCGCGCAGCCGCTTCTCGATTGAGATGTCCGGGGTGGCGCCCACTCTGGCGGCGATGTCGAGCGTCTCCTCCATCAATTGGACGACGACCTGCCGAGTCTTCGGGTTCCGACAGATTTCGACCATCGTGGCTCTGGTCAACGCGCTCAGTGGATTGAACGCGACGTTGCCCATCAGCTTGATCCAGATGTCACTGCGCAGATCAGCCTCGACCGGGGCCTTCAAGCCGCCGGCAATCATGGCCTCGCTCAACGCCTTACACCGAGGTGAGATCGCTCCCGACGGCTCGCCGATGGAGAACCGGGTGCCCTCCAGGTGTCGGATCACACCGGGCGCCTCGATGGTGGTGGCCGGGTACACGACGCAGCCGATCGCCCGCTCGGGTGCGAGCACCGCAGTGGTGGCACCGCCGGGATCGACGGCCTCAACCCGACGCCCACGGTACGGACCCGGCAGTTCGTGAAAGTACCACCACGGGATGCCGTTCTGCGCCGCCAGCACGGCCGTGTGCTCCCCGAGCAGTGGATTCACCAACGGGCCACACGACGGGTAGCCGTGCGCCTTCAACCCAAGGAAGACGTAGTCGACGGGCCCAATCTCGGATGGGTCGTCCGTGGCGTGTGGATGGGCCACGAAGTCACCGCGGTCGCTGAGGACCCGTACGCCGTTCTCGCGCATGGCCTTGAGGTGGGCGTTGCGGGCGATGAGGTGGACTTCGGCACCGCCGCGTTGCAATGCGGCACCCCAGTAGGCGCCGATTGCTCCGGCGCCGACGACAGCAATCCTCACGGGACTCCTCAGATCGTATGGTGTATGCATCGACCATCCCGGAGGCAAAACGCCCCGCTCAGATGGTGCTGCACTTGTACCGATCAATACTTGCATACAATATGCAGTTGGCCTAGCCTCTTCCTCGACCAGGTTCGTCGAGCCGTCGGAGCCCCGAGACCTGTATTGCCGGGAGTGTCCGGCCTCAGCCAAGAGGAGGACCATGACGTTGATCGGAGTTCCACGGGAGTCGGCCGCGGGTGAGCGCCGCGTCGCGTTGGTGCCCAAGGTGGTCGAGCGGTTGTGCGCCGGCGGTCTCGAGGTCGTCGTGGAGAGCGGTGCTGGGGCGGGAGCGCTGATCGGCGACGAGCACTACCTCCGAGCCGGAGCGACGATCGGTGACGCGTGGCCGGCCGACGTGGTGGTGAAGGTCAATCCGCCGAACTCCGATGAGATCAGCCGCCTCAAACCAGGGTCGACGTTGATCGGTTTCTTGGCCCCGCGGACCCGGCCCGAACTCGCCGAGGAGCTACGCATGGCCGACGTCACTGCGTTTGCGGTGGAGGCGATTCCACGGATCTCGCGGGCACAGACGATGGATGCGCTGTCCTCGCAGGGCAACGTGTCGGGCTACAAGGCGGTGGTGTTGGCGGCGTCGCTGTCGACGAGGTTCTTCCCGATGCTGACCACCGCGGCGGGCACGGTGAAGCCGACCAGTGCGCTGATCCTCGGTGTCGGAGTCGCGGGTCTGCAAGCGTTGGCCACCGCCAAGCGCTTGGGCGCCAAGACCACCGGATATGACGTGCGTCCCGAGGTGGCCGATCAGGTCCGTTCGGTCGGCGCGCAGTGGCTCGATCTCGGCACCAGTGCAGTTTCTGCCACCGGCGGCGGCGGCTATGCCCGTGAGCTGACCGACGAGGAACGTGCCCAACAACAGAAGGCGCTGGAGGAGGCGATCACCAAATTCGACGTGGTGATCACCACCGCCCTGGTGCCGGGTCGTCCCGCGCCGCGCATGGTGACCGCCGCCGCGGTCGAAGGCATGAGGCCTGGCAGCGTGGTGGTGGACCTCGCCGGGGAGACCGGCGGCAACTGCGAGCTCACCGAACCCGGGCAGACCGTCGTCCGCCACGGTGTCACGATCACCTCGCCGTTGAACCTGCCCGCGACCATGCCCGAGCACGCCAGTGAGTTGTACGCCAAGAACATCACCTCACTGCTGGAGCTGTTGATCATCGACGGTGCGTTGGCACCGGACTTCGACGACGAGGTCGTAGCGGCGTCGTGTGTCACCCGGAAGGTGTCGTAATTCATGTATGACCAACTGTTGGCCAACCTCGCGATCCTGGTGCTGGCCGGGTTCGTCGGGTTCGCCGTCATCTCCAAGGTGCCCAACACCTTGCACACCCCGCTGATGTCGGGCACCAACGCCATCCACGGCGTCGTCGTGCTCGGTGCGCTGATCGTGCTGGGCGAACTGCCCGCCGACGCCAATTGGGGAGTGCGGATCATCGCGTTCGTCGCGCTGATCTTCGGCACCCTCAACGTGATCGGCGGCTTCCTGGTCACCGACCGGATGCTCGGAATGTTCAAGAGCCGCAAGCCCGAAACCGAGAAGGCCGAGGCCGAAAAGTGAACTATCTCGTCAACAGCCTCTACATCCTGGCGTTCGCCCTCTTCATTCTTGGCCTGTCCGGGCTGACCGGACCCAAGACCGCCGTGCGAGGCAACCTGATCGCCGCCGCCGGTATGGCGCTGGCCGTTGTCGCGACGTTGATCAAGATGCGTGACACCGCCTCGATCAACTGGATCCTCATCGTCGCCGGACTGGTCATCGGTGTGGTCCTGGGCGTGCCGCCGGCCAAGAAGACCAAGATGACCGCGATGCCGCAACTGGTCGCACTGTTCAACGGCGTGGGCGGCGGCACGGTCGCCCTGATCGCGTGGGCCGAGTTCATCGAGACCGACGGATTCGGCCGCTTCCGCCCCGACCAGTCCCCGACCGTTGCCCTCGTGATCGGATCCTTGTTCGCCGCGATCATCGGGTCGGTGTCGTTCTGGGGCTCCCTGGTGGCCTTCCTCAAACTGCAGGAGTCCATCCCCAAGAAATTCGAGAAGGCACTCGTCCACTCCGCCAAGCTGTTCCAGGCCTCCAACGTGGTGCTGCTACTCGGCGCCGTCGCCGTCGCGGTCTACATCGGCGTGCATGCCGGTGCGGGCAACCCCAGCTGGTTGATCGTGATCGTGCTGGGGCTGGCCGGCATCATGGGACTGTTCGTGGTGTTCCCGATCGGCGGCGCAGACATGCCGGTGGTCATCTCCCTGCTCAATGCGATGACCGGACTGTCCGCTGCCGCAGCAGGTCTGGCGTTGAACAACACCGCGATGATCGTCGCAGGCATGATCGTCGGCGCCTCGGGCAGCATCTTGACCAACCTGATGGCCGTGGCGATGAATCGGTCGATCCCGGCCATCGTGTTCGGTTCCTTCGGCGGTGATGCCGGTGGCGCGGCGGCTGCCGGTGGGGATCAGGGCACCGCCAAGGCCACCTCGGCCGCCGACGCCGCGATCCAGATGGCTTACGCCAACCAGGTAATCGTCGTACCCGGCTACGGGCTGGCCGTCGCCCAGGCCCAGCACGCCGTCAAGGACATGGCCTCGATTCTGGAATCCAAGGGCGTCGAGGTGAAGTATGCGATCCACCCGGTCGCCGGCCGCATGCCCGGACACATGAACGTGCTGCTGGCCGAGGCCGACGTCGCGTACGACGCGATGAAGGAAATGGACGACGTCAACGGCGAGTTCGCCCGTACCGACGTCACCATCGTGATCGGCGCCAACGACGTCACCAACCCCGCCGCCCGCAATGACCCATCCAGCCCGATCCACGGCATGCCGATCCTCAACGTCGACCACTCCCGCTCGGTCATCGTGCTCAAGCGGTCCATGTCCTCGGGCTACGCAGGAATCGAGAACCCGCTGTTCTTCCTCGGCCACACCTCCATGCTCTTCGGCGACGCCAAGAAATCCGTCAGCGCACTCACCGAGGAACTCAAGGCCCTGTGAGCACGGCCGCCCACCGGTTGCCCCCGGACCGCTCCCTGGGAGCGCCCGTGGACGCAGCCGGCGTGACGACCGGACCGATCCCCGGGAGCACGAAGCGCTACCGAGAGCTGGCCGACGTCCCCGGCGCCCGCGTGCCGTATCGCCGCGTGCAACTCGCCGACGGGCGACACGTGGACCTGTACGACACGTCTGGTCCGTACACCGATGCCGACGCCGTGATCGACATCGCACGCGGACTGCCGCCCCGCCCCGGGGTATTCGGCAATCGCGGAACCCAACTGCAGCGGGCGAGGGATGGCGTCATCACCACCGAGATGACCTTCGTTGCAGCGCGAGAGGGTGTGCGGCCCAGGCTGGTTCGCGACGAGGTGGCAGCAGGCCGCGCGGTCATCCCAGCCAATCACCGCCACCCCGAGAGCGAACCGATGATCATCGGCCGGGCGTTCCGGGTCAAGGTCACTGCCAACATCGGGAACTCGAACATGCCGACGGGTTGGTCCGCGCTCGACGAAATGGTGTGGACGACCCGGTGGGGTGCCGACACGGTCTTGGACCTGTCCACTGGCCGGGACACCGATGCGGCGAGGGAACGGATCGTGCGCAACTCCCCGGTGCCAGTCGGGGTGGTCCCGCTGGATCAGACCCTGGCGAAGGTACACGGCGACCCTGCCGCGTTGACGTGGGAGGCGTTCCGCGACAACGTCATCGAGCAAGCCGTACAGGGCGTCGACTACATGACCGTGCATGCCGGAGTGCGACTGGATCACGTGCCGCTCACCGCGGGCCGAGTGGCTGGCATCGTCAGCCGCGGCGGCGCCATCATGGCGGCGTGGTGCGTGGGACGTAAGACCGAATCCTTCCTCTACACGCACTTCGACGAGCTGTGCGACATCCTGGCCGGCTACGACGTGACGCTGGCACTGGGCGCAGGCCTGCAGCCGGGATCGATCGCCGACGTCAACGATGCCGCGCAGTTCGCCGAACTTCGCACCCTCGGCGAACTTGCGAAGACAGCGAAGGCCCATGGCGTGCAGGTGATGATCGAGGGCCCCGGCCACATGCCGATGCACGAGATCGCCGACAATGCGCGCCTGCAGGATCAGTTGTGCCGGAGTGTCCCGTTCTTTGCCCACGGTCCGCTCACCACCGACATCGCACCAGGCTACGACCACATCACCTCGACCATCGGCGCCGCGATCATCGCCCAAACCGGCACGGCGATGCTGTGCTGCGTCACCCCGAGGGAGCAGCCGGGGGTGCCCGACCGGGCGGCCGTCAAGGACGCCGTCATCGCTCACAAGATTGCCGCCCACGCCGCGGATCTCGCCAAGGGCCATCCCCAGGCCAAGCAGCGGGACGACGAATTGTCACGGGCACGCTTCGAGTTCAGCTGGCACGACCACTTCGCGCTCTCAGTGGACCCCGACGCCGCGCGCCGAGCTCATGAACAGTCCAATTCCGCCGGACCGGTCCATCTCCGCTTCCGGTAGCGCCGTCAGTCCGCGAGCCGCGGATAGTGCGCCACGATGGCGGCGCCGTCCGACCTCGGATCCGACGCCGCTGACATCGATCCGTCCGCATCGACGAAGACGACATTGGCCTGCCCGAGTGCCTCGGTGTGCGCGGGAACCTCGTTCGCAAGCAGACCCGTCACCCTGATCGCCGCCTTGGCCGCCGCAGCCATGTTCGACTCGACCGTCACCGAGTCGGCCGTCCCGCCGTCGACCTGCAGTCCGACGATGGCGCGGGGTCCGCTCACGGCCGTCTCGGCGCTGGCACCGCCGAGCGCCCGCAGCAGCACTTGGCCGAGGATCTGCGGTTGCCCCTGCCCACCCATCGTCGCCAGGACGTGACGGACCACGCCGCGGTGCATCGTCATCGCGGGCATCAGGGTGTGCGCGGGCCGCTTTCGCGGTGCGATGACGTTGGGCGAAACGCCGTTCAGCGAGAAGCTGGTGCCACGGTTGTGGAAGAGGATGCCGGTGGCCGGATCGATCAGCCCCGACCCGAATGCGTGATAGACGCTCTGAATCAGTGACACCGCGTAGCCATCGCCATCCGCTGCCGACACCCCGACGGTGTCCCCGTGAGGCACGACCGTCGGTCCAGCGTGGACGGCGCCCGGATCGGCGAGTTCGCCGAGGCCATCGTGTACCAACATCGAGACGTCGACGTCGGCATGACGGGGGTCGGCCAGGTGTTCGGCACGTAATGCGTTGCCTCGGTGGAAGACCCGCATCAGCTGCCCCATTCCCACGCCGAGCGGGTCACTGAGGCCGAGTTCTTCGACGGCCCGCAGCGCACGCAGAAGCAGGAAGCCGTGTGTGTTCGGCGGGCTCGTCAGCACCGTCAGGTCGCCAAAGGCCACCGTGATCGGATCCACGACCTCCGGGCGGAAGGCCGCGAAGTCACCGCCGGTCAGCGACGACCCGTTGCCCCGCAGATAGGCGACCATCCGCTCGGCGAGTTCGCCCTCATAGAAGCCCTCAGGCCCAGACTTCCGCAGTGCAGTGAACGTCTCGGCGAGAGCGGGCTGAGCCAACCGGTCTCCCTCGCGAAGCGCGTGGCCCCTCGGCCGGAACACCCGATCGAAGTCCTCGGTACCGAACAGGTCTGCGTTCTCGACATCGTCGAGCTGGGTGGCCAACGACCGCGCCACCGGAACTCCTGCCGCGGCGGCAGTCTCCGCGGGCTCTAGCAGCCGTGCCCAGTCGAGTCGGGACCCGAAGTGGCGCAGCGTATCCCAACCTCGGACACCCCCAGGAACCGTGACGGCGTCGGCGCCACGGGCCGGTAACCGTGGTCCGTACCTGGTCCGCAGACCAGCGGCGTCGACCGCAGCACCCGCCCACCCGGATGCGTTGATGCACCGCACGGCACCGTCGGGGGTGCGGACGAGTGCGATGAGGTCTCCACCGAGCGCGACGTTGTGCGGGTAGACAACGGTCAGGACCGCCGCAGCGGTGATCGCGGCATCGATGGCCGAACCACCATCGCGGTAGGCCCGCATGCCCGCCTCGGTGGCCAGCGCGTGCGGGGTGGCCAGCGCCCCTGTGAACGACCTGGGCGCTGAGTTGGTGGACACGGCGATTTGACTCCTTGCTCGTTGCAGGACAGGGGAATTCGATGCGTCAGTCAATGGTAGACAGGAACGCCTTGGTCCGCTCGTGCTGCGGGTTGGCGAACAGTTGCTTCGGCGCCGCGTCCTCGATGATCCGGCCCGCGTCCATGACCACGATGCGGTCGGCGACGTCACGGGCGAACCGCATCTCGTGGGTGACGACGACCATGGTCATGTTCTCGCAGGCCAGCTCGCGCATGACCGCCAGCACCTCGCCGACCATCTCGACGTCCAGCGCGCTGGTCGGCTCGTCGAAGAGCATGACCTTGGG
>NZ_JAVRQA010000507.1:0-16827 GCF_032161845.1 Mycobacterium sp. | reverse complement strand
TTGATGATGATGACGAAATCGCCACCGTCGACATTCGGCGTGAACGTCGGCTTGTGCTTGCCGCGCAGCAGAGTTGCTGCTGCAACGGCGAGCCGGCCGAGGACCACGTCGGTGGCGTCGATGACGTGCCACGTCCGCGTGGTGTCACCCGCCTTCGGCGTGTACGTAGGCACAGCGCTACCTTCTCTTCTCTCGGATGTCCCGGAAACCGGGGTGTCGGTCCAGCGCTTGCAGTTGGGGTTCTCGGCGACCGACGTAGACCCGAGGACCCGCAGAGTCCAACGACTCACCGCGCGCCAACCGAGCAGCCTACCGGCCACCGTCATCGCAGGTCAAAACGCCATCTCCGGGTCGAGGGCGATCGTCCACCCGCGCACGCCTTGCCGGCTGGGATTAGCGGGCTGTTCCCCACCTAGCCCACGACGTTGAGGACGAAGTTCGCGTCCGTCTGGTCGGGCACGTCGAGGGGCACCTGAATGGTGCCATCACCGCGGGCGGAGCGATAGATCCCCGTGCCGCCAACGATGGACATTGGATTCGTCGCACCCGTCACGAACAGGGCGGCACTGTCGAGCATGCCCTGCACGGCGAGCTGGCCGCCGTCGAGGTTGAACGTCGCACTGCAGGTGGACTGGCCAGCGGCGCCGTCACCGGTGAGGGTGGTGCAGATGCCGGTCGCGCGTCCGAGGAAGGCGCCGCCGGGACGGTCGAACACGTCGCCGCTGAAGATGAACTGATCCCCCGGGCTGGGCCCGGGTTTGCCGTGGTCCGTCATGTTCTGCTCGGTGTCGTGCTCATAGAGGACGAGCGTGGTGTCTGCGCTCGCCACTGGAGTCACGGCGCCCAGCAAGCCGAGTCCAGCTGCTACGACCGTGACCGCGCTCTTTGCATACCGATTCAACATGGGTCCCCCCGCCCTTGAAGTTGGCTAGAAGGTACTCCCCCGGCAACCCCTTCATGGGCGTTTCTGCACGGTGGCCAGGCATGACTGTGCGGTCCCTCCGGGGCTCTCCTCCCGTTTCGGGACCGCACAGGGTCTGGTTGGGCCGCCGCCTAGAAGCCCCAGGCGCCCGCCGCTCGGCGGTCGGTGTCGGCGACCTCGTCCGAGCCATCCCGCACGGCATTGCCGAGCGAGATCAGGAGCTCGTTCAGCGCGGCCGCCGACTGGTCCCATCTGGCCTGCTCGACGCGATAGGCCTCCGCTGCCTCGCGGGTCCAGACGGCCTGCAGGGGCGCTATCTGGGCGCGCAGATCGTCCAACGCCGCATTGAACCGCGCGGACGTGTGGTGGATCTCCTGACGCACGGTGTACTCGATCTCGTTGAAGTCGTATGACAAAACCGGATCCATCGATGCTCCATTCGGGTTGGTGGGCAGTGACTTGGTCGAGGGTTAGCGGACGTCGACCGAGGCAATCCGGTGCGAATGCCCCTCGGCGGACTCGCGGAGTGTCCGCTCGTTGAGGCGGATGGTCTCCGCAATCCGTTGCAGCGACTGGTGCAGGGCGAGGGACTCCGTGTTCCATCGGTCGACGACCTCGCGGAATCGGACTGCCGCGACACCTCCCCACACCGAGGGTGGGACGGTGCTCATCTGACCGATGAAGGTGCGGAGCATCGCCCCGGTTTCCTCGTTGCGGCTGTCGATCTTGCCTGCGACGGTCGACATCAGCCCAAAGTCGGCGTTCAGTGCTCCACTCGTCATCGCGTTCCCTTCGTTTGCGGTCGTATGAAAGATTGGACGCGGCATCCGACGATTCGGTTCCCTTGCGCATGAATCAATTTCGGGCGACGGCATGCGCCGACCGGATCGCCCGGTCACACAACCGGTCCGGGCCGGGACGCTCGCCAGAACCCTGGCAACCGATCGCGATCCGTACCCCACCGTCGAGCAGCACCGTCCAGTCGATGCGCCGGTCGGCCCGAACCTCGCGATAGGTGACCGCGGCCCGGTCCGCTCGCTCGCCGCGTCCGTCGAAGTCGACGAAGACCCCTTCTGGCTGATCGGCGAGGGCGGCTCCGAGCGCCTCAGCAGCAGAGTCCAACGTCTGCGCGGCCGGTACCCGGGATTGCGTCACGTGGATCGCGTCCGTTCGATTCGTCGGCGAAACCACCTGAACCCGAGCCGAACCCGGCCCGGACGTGATCCGCTCGACGGTCCACTGCGCGGGCACTTCAACGGCAACTCGCCCCTCCACCAGCCAGGTCGCGTCCACTGACACCTCCGACGTCCGGTCGAGTGCCATCGCAGCGGCCGTCAGGACACCCACCGTCAGGATCGCCACCGCCACCGCTGCCGCGCGCGGTGTCATATGTCGCTCCACCGTGGCTGTCTCGCAACTGGTTTCGCCGCGCGACCGACGGACGGCGTCGACGAGCGTCTGGTCGTCGGCCATCGTCACGTCGATTCGTCGATGTCGAAGTTCCCGTGCGAGGTCGGCGCCGAGCAACGCGATACCAGCAGGCACGTCGACCGTCACGGCAGCCAGTCCGTCGACGCAGGCGACGACGGCGTCGACGAAACCGCCCGCTGCACCCGTTCTCGCGATCGGATGCCGCTGCCCATCCGCATGCACGACGACCAGTTCTGACGCGAGTTCGATCACCGTTGAGGCGTTCGTCGGTATCTCTGCTCTCCGGAGAGCGACGACGTCAGAGGCCGACGCCCCTGCCGCCGCGCTGACACGTGCGATGCGCGAATTCGCCCACCACGATGGACATATCACCAGCAGTTCGGCACTCCGTCCGCCCATCGCCGACTCCAGCACGTCGCGCCACAGATCGTCGACGGACACTACGCGGTCGTCGACCAGCGCGAGATCGTCGTCGATGCACTCGAGCGCTGTTGCCGCCAACTCGGGACAGACGACGCCGGGGCCGCTGATCGCCTTCGGCCCCACCACGACGACATCGCTCACGGCGGCTCGGTCCACGACACCTGAACGAGGTGATCAGCCTGCCCGCGCCGAATCAGCGTGCCACGGCCTGCGGGCAAGGGTGATGGACGCACCGCGCCGAGCAGGACCCCTTCGTCGGGGCTGGCGCTCATCATCAGACCCATGGAGCCCAAGTCCCGCATGCGCGCCAGGACGGGGTCGAACATCGCGCGGGCCGCGCCGCCGGAACGCCGGGCGATCAGCAGGTGCAGGCCGAGATCCCTCGAGTGCGGCAGCAAGTCAAGCAGCGGCAGCAGCGGGTTGCCCGACGTGCCTGCCACCATGTCGTAGTCGTCGACGACGACGTATACCTCCGGCCCGGCCCACCAGGATCGGTCCCGCAACTGCTGCTGGGTCACTCGCTCGTCAGGCAACCGGCCGGTCAGCAGGTTCACCGTCGTGGCCACGTGCGAATCGGTCGACGCACCTGACATCGCGTATCCGAGGAGATGACCGGAGTCGACGACGCCGAGCAAAGTTCGGCGAAAGTCGACGACGAGGATGCGCGCCGCGTCGGGTCCGGAGTTCCGCTCGATCTCTCGGCACAGCGTTCGCAGCGTGGCCGTCTTGCCGCATTCCGTGTCACCGAGGATCAGCAGATGTGGGAACGCCGTGAAATCGATTGCCACGGGCTGCAATTCCTCTTCCCCAAGTCCGATGGCGACGACACCGCGGGACTGCGCGGCAACCTCGGCATGATGAACCCTCGACGGCAGGAGCCGCACCGGTGGAGCGGCTTGATCGCGGTAGCGCGCCGCCACGGCGGCCACGTCGGTGCCGCCGGGGCACGGCAGAGCGATGGCGAACTCGAGACCGTCGCGGGTGATTCCGTGCCCCGCCGGGCGGGCACCGAGCAGGCGGGCCCGCTTCCTGTCCATCTCCGAGTCGGCCGGGTCGCCGAGACACAGCTCGATGCGGGTGCTGAGGTGGTCCTTCAGAGCGGGCCGGATGTCAGCCCATCGGGACGCGGTGACGACGACGTGGACGCCTACCGAAAGCCCTTGTGCGGCCAGCGCGGTCACGGCCTCTTCCATGCCATCGAACTCCTGACGCGCGACTGCCCAGCCGTCGATCACCAGGAAGGTGTCAGCCCGCGCCAGAGGCTCGGCCGGGCCCTCGCGGCGGTGCATTTCACGCTGACGCACCAGACTCTGTAGGTGCGCGACGATCCTGCGGGCGAGCTCGCGGTCGGACCTGCCAGCAACCGCCCCGACGTGGGGTAACAGCCTCAGCGACGACAGCGACCCACCGCCGAAGTCCAGCCCGTAGATCTGTACCGCGGCCGGGTCGTGGGTCGACGCCAGCGCCAACACCAGGCTGTGGAGCGCGGTCGTCTTTCCCGCCCGTGGTCCGCCGACGATGGCGACGTTCCCGCCTGCCGCCCTGAGGTCGACGACCAATGTGTCGTGGCGTTGGGCAAGGGGGTCGTCCACCACTCCGATCGGCACGACCAATTGCGGCTCGGCGATGTCGATCCCGGCGAGCAACGCGCCCAGCTGGGGCGACACGTCCAGCGGCGGCAGCCAGACCCGATGGGCCAGCTCACCACGTCCGGCAAGCCGCTCGACCACCACGTCGAGCAGCGCCCGCGAGCCACCGGAGAGGACCCGGCCGGTGGACGGTTGCTCGGCGTCACGCACCGTGAAGCGACGCGGAACCGTGCTGCCGGGCACGGCAGCCAGCGCGACCGGTCCCGATACGAAGGCAGTCTGAAACCGGACCAGCTCACCGGACGCCGTCTTGAGTATTGCCGCCCCCGGAGTGCCCGGGAGCTCGTAGGCATCGGCCGTGCCGAGGACGGCGCGGGACTCGCTCGCGGAGAACGTCTTCAGACAGATGCGATAGGACAGGTGCGTCTCGAGACCACGGAGCCGCCCCTCGTCAAGACGCTGACTGGCCAGCAACAGGTGCATGCCAAGGGAACGGCCGAGGCGACCGATGGCCACGAACAGCTCGGCGAAGTCGGGGTGTTGACTGAGCAGTTCGGAGAATTCGTCGACGACGATGAACAGCACCGGCAGCGGCGCGAGGTCCGCGCCTCGCGCGCGGGCAGCGTCGTAGTCGGTGATGTTCGGGAAGTGCCCGGAGGTCCGCAGTATCCGTTGGCGGCGGGTCATTTCGCCGGCGAGCGCATCCCTCATGCGCGCGACGAGATGTGCCTCTTCGGACAGGTTGGTCACCACGGCCGCGACGTGCCTGAGCCGCTCGAGCCCGAGAAATGTTGCCCCACCCTTGAAGTCGACGAGGACCAGGTTCAGCGCGTCGGGATCGTGGCAGGCGACCAGACCCAGCACCAGCGTGCGGAGAAACTCCGACTTGCCAGATCCGGTGGCGCCGACGCACAGCCCGTGTGGTCCCATGCCACCGCGCGCCGCCTCCTTGACGTCCAGCTCCACCGGCTCGCCGCGATCTGACAGACCGATCGCGACCCGGAGGCGTTGTGGACCGGTTCGCGGCCGCCACGCCCTAGCGACGTCCAGATGCGCGGGGTCGTCGATGCCGATGAGCTGCGACCAGTCCGCCGTGCCCGCGGTCGCGGCGGACGGCAGCCACGATGCGAGCCTCCTGGCGCAGACGACCGCCTCGAGAGTGGTCAACGAGTCAGGACTGTCGAAGGCCGCCGTGCCGTCGACGTCGAGGCGCAGGCAGTCGGCCGCCAGATGACCGATCGTGATCACCGTTGCGTGGCCGCCGAGTGATTCGACGACGGCGGCCTCGCCAGCACCCAGTTCACCGTCGACGATCACGATTCGGTGGTCGCCCGCCTGTGGATGGCCATGGTGGGGTAGCCATTTCAGCCAGTCCCAGTGCAGGTCGATCGAAGCGCCGAAGGCGGCCACCTTCACGACGTCCGGGCCGTGCAGGACCGCCAGTTGGCAGACCATCGCCCTGACCAACCCACGCGCCGCGTCGAGCGCTCCCTCCACGGCGACCCGAGGATGCGCGCCTAGGTCCACCGTGACGGGCAGCCCGGACACCGTCGACCGATCCGCGAGCAGGCGGTCGATCGCCGCGGTCACCACCGGGTCCCGCGATTCGGCCTCGCCCGGTTCTGGCGCGACGAGAGCGGAGGACAGCGGACGCGTGCCGATGCCGACGCGCACGTGGCAGAAGTCCTCGTCGCCGGGCCTGCGCTCCCACATGCGATCGCCGCCGACCAGGGTCCACGACGCCGCCGGATCCGGATGGCTCCAGTGCAGCGAGGCATGCTGAGATTCCGCAGTCCTGACGAGTGACTCGTCCAGTTCGTCGAGATAGCGGAGGTAGGTCCGCCGGTCACCGTCGAGTTCGCCACCTCGCCGCGCTCCCCTTGACTGATGAGCGACGGAACCGAGCACCGACACCAGCATCATGACGGGAAAGAACAAGAACATCGGACTGCGCGACGACGCAGCTCCCGAGGTGAAGTACAGCAGCGTCATTCCGCCCATCGCGAGGACCATCGCCACTGGAAGCAGCCTGCCGACGAGGTTCGACGGCGGGTCCTTCGGGACGTCGGGTGGCCGCTCGATGACGATCTCGCCGTCGTCGTACGGCGGCGGGCACAGACGCCTCGGGCGCAAGGGTTTCATCGATCAATGGACGCTGCGCGTGTCGGTTTGGTTCCATTCGATCTGAGAAACATTGGCGACGTGACCCTCCCCGCGGCGCGGTTACGGTCATTGAGGTGTCCGTCTCGAGAATCTGCATACATGCCGACCGCAACGGCGATCCCGTGGCGGTCGACGTCGTGCTGCCGTCGGGGGCAAGAGTCGGAGAATTGCTTCCCACGATCGTCGAGATCGTCGATGGACGCGCGGCTCCCGACGACACCGCGCGACGGTGGCGGCTGCAGCGTCCCTCCGGTGCGAGTCTCGATCATGCGTTGTCATTGAACGACAACGGGATTCGCGACGGCGAGCTGATCGTCCTCGACACCGACCGTGCGCCGCGGCTCGGCCCGGTGCGTCGGGCTGCGTGCCAGGAGGTGGCGGCAGTGCGGCCGATCGCCCGCCACGTCGGCGGGTTCCTCGCTGGCGCAGTGTGCGTTCTCACCTCGGTGTTGGCCGCGGTGACGTTGGCAGGAACCGTGGGTTCCGAGGCCGCGACGATGAGTGCGATCACCGCCGCCGTCGGCGCTGCCGTCGCTGCCGTCGCTGCGGCAGCCACCGGCCATCCGACTCCATCGAGCATCACCGTGGTCGCACTGGCCTGCGCGACGGGGTTCCTCGCCGTGCCGTCGGGGCCTGCGGCCCCCAACGTCTTCCTGGCCGCAACTGCAGCGTTGTCCGCGTCGCTCTTGATGATGCGAATCTCCGGGCGAGCCTCACCGGCATTGACTGCGGCCGCGACGGTTTCACTGCTCGTCGCGGTCGTGACGCCAGTGGCGATTCCGGCGGCCATGGTCGGCGCAGCACTCTCGACCGCATCACTCGCCGTGCTCGCGCTCGCACCGCGACTGTCGGTGCTGGCGGCGGGTCTCGGTCCTGATCACTGGCATGGTGCCGTGACCGAATCCGCAACCGCGGGTCACGCCACCCTCAACGGTCTCGTCGGGGGCTGTGCAGCGGGCACTGCTGCCGGCGCGGTGGTCGTCGCCGCGACCAACCCCGCAGGGGCCCCCGCCTTCATCGGCCTGGTCGGGACGGTGCTACTGCTGCGGTCCAGGACATATCCCGACGTGGCGCGTCAAATCGCCCTGATCGCAGGCGGATTGGTGTGTCTCAGCGCCTGTCTCTACCTCGTCACGAATACCCACCGGGCGAGCGTCGGCCCGGTGGCCTGTGCCCTGGTCGTCATCGGTCTGGTCGCCGTCCGCCGCCCGACGTGCGGCGCCACCGTCGCACGACTGCTCGGCCGCCTCGAGTACGCCGCGCTGGCAGCCGTCGTCCCGGTGGCCTGCTGGGTAGGCGGCGTCTACGCCGTCGTCGACGGATTCCAGCTGCGGTGAGCGGCCCACCGGTGCGGGCTGCGCGAGCCGTTGCGCTCGGATGGGTCGTTGCGGTCGCCTGGGCTGTCCCCACGGCTGCCGCGGTGACGCCGCCTGCCGTCGACGGTGCGCTGCTACCGCCGGCGGGTCCTCCCCGCCCCCGCACGCCGACCGAGCAGACCGGCGCCTGTCCCAACGGTTCTCGCCAGGGCGAGGTGACGGCGACCCAGCCCAACCTCGCGGAGCTCGAGCCGGTGTGGCGGTTGACGAAGGGTGCCGGCCAGACCGTGGCCGTGGTCGACACGGGTGTCGCTCGGCATCGCCTCCTACCCCATCTGCTGCCCGGCGGCGACTATGTGTCGACCGGGGACGGCACGCAGGATTGCGACGGCCACGGCACGATCGTCGCCGGAATCATCGGGGCGGCGCGTAGCGATGCATCCGGCACGACGTTCAGCGGTATCGCACCCGACGCGAGCATCATTGCGATCCGCCAGTCGAGCAACATGTTTCGGCCATCGGATGGAACGGGTGGATCGGGAGTTGGCGACGTCGAGACGCTGGCCGCCGCCGTCCGGACCGCGGCGGACGCCGGCGCCACGGTCATCAACATCTCGTCGGTAGCCTGTGCGCTCACCGATCAGGGACTCGACGACCGGTCTCTCGGCGCCGCTCTCGCCTATGCGGTCGACGTCAAGAACGTCGTCGTCGTCGCCGCGGCGGGCAACGTCGGTGGCGCGGGTCAATGTCCGCGCCAGAATCCGGCGCCCGATCCAGCCCGTCCTGGCCAGCCGAGTTGGGACACCGTGGCCGTCGTGGTGAGCCCGGCGTGGTACGACGACTACGTGCTGACCGTTGGCTCGGTCGACCGCACGGGTCGGCCGTCGGCGTTCACGCTGTCCGGCCCATGGGTGGACGTGGCCGCCCCCGGCGAGGCGGTCGTGTCGTTGAGCCCAGACGGCGACGGGTTGACGGAGTTCGTCGCCGGATCGTCTGAACCCGAACCGCTTTCCGGTACCAGCTACTCCGCGCCGGTGGTGGCGGGTATCGCCGCGCTGGTGCGGTCGGTCTCACCCCATCTCACGGCGCGACAGGTGATGCGCACGATCGAGGACAGCGCGCACCACCCGGCCGCCGGCTGGGATCCCTGGGTGGGCCACGGTGTCGTCGACGCGCTGGCGGCGGTCAGCACCGAGGGGTTTCGACCAGAGCGCTCGCCTGCGCGCGGGCCCCTCGCGCAGGCGCCTGCCGCGGCTTCCGGTTCCGACACCACCTCACGTCGTATCTCGTTGGTGGGCGCGGCGGTCTGCGTGGCAGCGACGACGACCGTGATGACGTTGTCGACGGGGTGGCTACGACGGCGCCGGGAGGCCGTCGCGAGGGACTGAAGCAGCGTCGACGCTGAGTTCGGGGCCCCGCGGGAGGTAAGCGATAATGGGCCACGGCGCCGGTTCCGGAAGCTGGTCGAGTCCAAGTGATTTCGCTGCCTCATCGTCGTGAACGCCAAATGTCACGCCCGCATCGGTGATGAGGAAGCGCGCTCCGGTCATGCCGTCGTCGCCGACGATCGTCGCCGATCGGACGTAGGCACTGGCACCGCCGGGGATGGCGACGGCGTCGACGTTGGGCCCCTCGCCGTCGGCCTGGGCAAGCGTCGTCACCCGTCCCGAACTCCGGTAGGCCGAATCTCCGACGAGCACAACGGTGTTCGACGAAGTCCTCGCCGATCCAGCTGCCCGCCACTGGGCACAGACGACGGGTCCGTCGGCGGCGCCGACGGGCGTGCGGGCCTGCGAGGGAAACGTGCCGGTGGGCAGCGTACTGACGATGGGCAACGCGGCGATCGCGGCGGGCGCGACGGCAGGCAGCGGTCGCGCATGACTGTCGTAGGTATACCTGATCAGATCGGCTGCGACCTCGCCGACCAACTGGAGGCCGTCGCGCAGGACGACGTAACGCTCGGCGGCATCGATGCGCTGAACCAGGACGATTGCGCCGATGGTTGCACCCCCGAGGCCGGGCGGACCCGGGCCGCCCGCGCCCGCAATGGGCGGGGCAGCGATGGCAGGCACTTCCGGCACTAGATCGAGCAGGGTCCGCGAAATGGGTACGGGAACAACACCATCGAGCCGCAACCCGCGCACCACGGCGATGCTGCGAAGGTCGACGGCAGCCCGTTGCCCGTCGTACATCAGATAGGTCGTGGCATTGCTCTCTCCGCGCGGCGTGACAAGTACGGGACGGGTCGAATCCATGCCGGCGACGGGCGGAGATCCGACGACGACGACCGTGCGGTCGTCGTCGCATACCGTCCACGCCTGGCCGTGCAGCGGATCGCCGATCACCGCGGGCGCTCCGGGGATCCCCATCAGCGGCCCACGCTTCGCGTCGGCGATCGACGCGTCCCGTGCCGCGACCGGGTCGGCAGCGGCGCGTGCGATGAGCCGGGCCGATGCGAGGTTGAGCACGGGATGCAAGGTGTCATCGACCCGCACGTAGAGCGCGCCGGTGTCGCGGGCCATCACGATCGACGCTGACTCGGGCACGCCCTGCGGACGGACCAGTCCGAGTACCACACCCGCGACGACGACGAGGGTTGCCAGGACACCGCCGACGGCCAGCGAAAGCGACTGGGCGCGCAGCGGATCGTCGTGCATCGTGACGTCCCTGCGCACGAGCGCGTGCATCATCCGCCTGACGAGAAAGCGTTGTCCGCTGAGCTGCAGGCGCGTCGCCGGTTGCCGGTCCATGATTCCCCCGCCGTCGAGCCTAATCGGGCCCAACAGGTGACCCAGGCACCGATCTTCGGCTATCCGGCGGTCTCCTCGCTGGCGCGCCGTTCCCGGTACGCCGCGACGTGTTGCCGGTTTCCACAGTTGCCGGTGTCGCAGAACATCCGCGATCGGTTGCGCGAGAGGTCGACGAGGACCGCCTCGCAGTCCGGGGCCGCGCAGATCTTGAGTCTGCGAAGCTCGCCGGCCCGAATCAGATCGGCCAGCGACATCGCCATCTCCGCGCCCATCCGCTGCCACAGCGGGTCGTGGATCGACGCGAGGTGCAGATGCCACTCGGGCATCTCCGCGTGGCGGGTCAGCCATGGTGCGGCGCGGGTGTCGCTCAGCAACGCATTGACCTGACCGACGACGCGTTCCTCGTCGTCGGCGTTCGACCAGATCTTGCCGAGCCGCGTGCGCAATTCGTGCACGGACGCCAGTTCGGCGTCGTCACTGTCGCGGCGGCCCGTCCAGCCGAAACCGTCCAGGTAGCGGTCGAGGGCGGACAGGTCGGCGAGCTGCTCGCCGCCGACCCGATCGCTATTGATCAGCACACATGCGGCACGCAGAGTGAGCTCCGTGTCATGACTGAAAATCAATTGACTCATGACTCCCTTCACCGGTAACGTCACGACCAACATTCATTTTACTCATTACATAGCAGGAGGTGCCACATGACTGCGACCGACGTGCGGCCCGCCGCCGGGCAGTTCCGGCTCGGCATGCTCTTCGCCATCGGATCGGCGTTCGCCTTCGGGATGTCCGGCCCCCTCGGCAAGTCACTCATGGAAGCCGGCTGGAGCCCCACTGCCGCCGTCACCGCACGGCTGGCGGGCGGCGCCGTCGCGATGGCCGTCTTCGCGACGCTGATGAAGCCCGACTGGTTGCGCGAGGCGCTGCAGCACTGGAAGACGGTCGTCGCCTACGGCATCGTCCCCATCGCCGGGGCCCAACTCTGCTACTACAACGCCGTCTCCCACCTTTCCGTCGGCGTCGCGCTGCTACTCGAGTACACCTCGCCCGTCCTGGTCGTCGGCTGGCTCTGGGCCACCACGCGGCGCAGGCCGACCAACCTGACGCTGGCCGGCGTCGCACTGGCCGTCGCCGGAATCATGTTGGTACTCAACGTGTTCGCGGGTGCCCACATCAATCTCATCGGTGTCGCCTGGGGCCTGTCGGCGGCGGTCTGCGCGGCGTGCTACTTCATGATGTCCGACGAGGTAACCGCCGACGGAACCGGCCTGAACTCGATCACGCTCGCCGCCGGTGGGCTGATCGTCGGTGCGGCCACGGTCGCGCTGCTCGGTGTCTCAAGCCTGATGCCGTTGACGTTCACGGCCAACGACACCCTCGTCGCAGGGATGACGACGTCGTGGGTCGTCCCGGTCGTCGCGATGGCCCTGATCCCCACCGCGATCGCCTACACCCTCGGCATCATGGGCATCGCCCGGCTGCGGCCGCGGTTCGCCTCGCTGGTCGGTCTGGCCGAGGTGATGTTCGCCGTGCTGGCCGCGTGGGCCCTGCTCGGTGAGGCCCTCACCCCGGTCCAGGCTCTCGGCGGCGCCGTGGTGCTCGCCGGGCTGGTGCTGGCACGGCAGGGTGACCGGACCGAGAGGGTCGCCGCGACGTCGTGGCCGGAGGTGCCCGTCGATGGTCGGCCATCCGAGCAAACGGTTCGCCGTAGCTAACCCACGTGTGTGAAGATGGCCAACGTGACCTTGATCAGGATGTCGGCGCGCCTGGCCGTGATCGCGTCGGCTCTGGTCTGCGCCGCCGCTACTTTGACACCAGCCCCCGCGGCCAACGCCGCCCCGTGCGCCGACGTCGAAGTGGTATTCGCACGCGGCACCGGCGAACCGCCAGGGATCGGTCGGGTAGGACAGGCCTTCGTCGACGCGCTGCGCCCCCAGCTCGGCAGCCGCACCCTCGACAGCTACGGCGTCGCCTACCCCGCGGACTACGACTTCCTCAATTCGGCCGCAGGCGCTGCCGACGCGTCCGACTACGTCAGCTCGCTGGTTTCACAATGCCCGAGCACGCGAATCGTGCTCGGCGGGTACTCGCAGGGCGCCGCGGTGATGGACTTGCTGGCCGGTATCCCTCCGCTCGGCAACAAGCTCGGCGGCGACATCGCGCCGCCACTGCCCGCGGACCTGAACGCCAGCATCGCCGCGGTTGCCGTATTCGGAAACCCGTCGACGAAGTTCTCGGTCCCGATCACCAGCTCGATCTTCGGTGGCCGCGCCATCGATCTGTGCAAGGACGGCGATCCGATCTGCTCGCGCGGGCGTAACCCATTCGCACACAGCGACTACGTCACCGCTGGCATGCCGGTGCAGGCAGCGAATTTCGTCGCAGGACTTGTTTAGCTCATTTACGCGTTACCATTCGGCGTGCCCTTCGATCTCGTCAAACGCACGACCCTCGCCGTTATGACGGCCTGCGTCGCCGTCATCGCACCCGTCATGTCGACCATCCCCACCGCCGGTCTCGGGGTGGCATCCGCCGACGACTGCCCCGACATCGAGGTCGTCTTCGCCCGCGGCACCAGCGAGGGGCCAGGTCTGGGACTCGTCGGTGGAGCCTTCGTGAACTCGCTGCGCTCCAAGGTCGGCGGCCGGTCGGTCGGAAGCTACGCCGTCGTGTACCCCGCCGACTACGACTTCCTCGCGGCGGCGGCCGGGGCCAATGACGCCAGTGCCCACATCCAGTACATGATGGGCGCCTGCCCGAACACCCGGCTGGTGCTCGGTGGCTACTCCCAGGGCGCCGCCGTGATCGACGTCATCGCCGCGGTGCCGTTCCCGGCGATCGGCTTCAACAACCCGCTGCCGCCCAACGCTCCTGACTTCGTCGCCGGCCTCGCCGTGTTCGGCAACCCGTCGGCCAAGCTCGGCCTGCCACTGACCTCGAGCCCCGTCTGGGGTGGCCGGTCCATCGATCTGTGCAACGGCAACGACCCCGTGTGTCAGACCGACGGCGAAAGCGTGCCTGCACACAAGGCGTACGCGGGCGGGCCGACCAATACGGCGGCGAACTTCGTCGCCGGTCTGGTGTAACCCGGCCGCCACAAAAGGTCGGCCATTGCGTCGCGACTGTCCGCTAGCATCCATGCGGTGACCCCTCAGCTGATTCGCAGATTCGTCGTCGCCCTCGGGATGCACACCGTCGCCACCGCTCTCATCGCTGGCGCGCTACTGGTGGTTCCCGCCATCACGGCGGTCGGTGTTCCGACCGCATCCGCGGCATGCCCCGCGGTCGAGGTGATCTTCGCGCGTGGCCGCCTCGAGCCAGCTGGCCCGGGTCAGATCGGCAACAACTTCGTCAGCGCACTGCGCAACAAGACGGGCAAGAACGTCAACCTGTACGCGGTGCGCTACCCCGCCGACAACCAGATTGACGTCGGCGCCAACGATATGAGCGCGCGCGTGCAGAGCACCATGGCCAGCTGTCCCGACACTCGAATAGTGCTCGGCGGGTACTCACTTGGCGCCGCGGTCACCGACGTCGCTCTCGCCGTTCCGTTCGCGTTCTTCGGTTTCGACAATCCGCTGCCGCCCGGTGCCGATCAGCACATCGCTGCCGTCGCCCTGTTCGGCAACGGCAGCGCATGGGCTGGCCCCATCGGCGCGTTCAATCCGGTCTACCGCGAGCGCACCATCGAGATGTGCCATGGCGCCGACCCCGTGTGCAACCCGGCCAACCCGGACACGTGGGAGGCGAACTGGACCGATCACGCGGCCAAGGCATACATCAATGCAGGCATGGTGAACGACGCCGCCGATTTCGTCGCGGGTCGGGTCTAGCGCTCGGCCCTGCCCACCTCGTCGGCCGAACGCACGTCGCGGGTCACCTTGGTCCGCGCCTCGAGTTCGTCGTCGGGCGGATAGTCCACGCCGACCAGGGTCAGACCGCGGGCCGGTGCGGTCGCGAAGTCACTCGACCGCCGCGTCGACGTCAACAGCTCTGCACACCAACGGGGTTCGCGCCGGCCCTCCCCAACGGCCAGCAGCGCGCCGACCAGTGACCGCACCATCGACCAGCAGAAGGCGTCAGCGGTGACATATGCGGTGATCGAGTCACCCTCACGCGTCCACTCCAAGCGCTGCAGGTCACGGATCGTCGTCGCCCCCTCGCGCGGACGGCAGAAGGCGGCGAAGTCGTTGAGGCCCTGCAGTTCCCGCGACGCCACGCTCATTGCCTCGACGTCGAGCGGACGGGGCCACGGCGTGACGAACCTGGCCTCCTGTGGTTCGGTTCCGAAGGGTGCCGTCGACAACCGGTATTCGTAGTGCCGCCGCAGCGCAGAAAACCTCGCGTCGAAACCGTTTGGCGCCCTGACCACGTCGTGCACTCGTACGTCCTCGGGCAGGAGCCTGGCCAGTCGCCGCACCAGCGGGCGGAACTCCGGCTCGTCGCGAGGGCTGCGGGGGTAGGCCTGCGGGATCGCGTCGGTCGGGATGTCGACGTGGGCCACCTGGCCGCTGGCGTGCACACCGGTGTCGGTACGCCCCGCCGCTCGAGTGACGACCGGGACACGGAACACCGTCGACAGCGCCTCGTCGATGGTGCCCGCCACCGTGCGCTGACTGGTCTGGGTCGCCCACCCGGCGAAGCCGGTGCCGTCGTAGGCGACGTCCAGCCGAAGACGAACATGCCCGCCATCGGATTCGATGGCGGGCATGTTCAACGTTACGTCCACTAGGACTTGGCTTCGTCCTCGTCCTTGGCTTCGGGCTCGGGGGCCTCGGGGGCCTCGTCCACGTCGGCGTCTACCGCGTCGGTGGTCTCGTCGACGGCGTCGACGACCTCGTCGGTCTCGGGACCGACGGCCGCCTCCGGCTCGACAGCCGCCTGTGGAGCAGCCGCGGCCGCAACCGGAGCGGCCTTGGATGCCTTGCGAGCCCGGTTGGCCTCCGACGTCACCGTCTTCTCCTGAACCAGCTCGATGACGGCCATCGGGGCGTTGTCGCCCTTGCGTGCCTCCACCTTGATGATCCGGGTGTAGCCGCCCTCACGCTCGGCGAAGTGCGGACCGATTTCGGCGAACAGCGTGTGCACCACGTCCTTGTCGCGGATCTTCTTCATCACCTCACGCCGGTTGTGCAGCGTGCCCTTCTTGGCGTGGGTGATGAGCTTCTCCGCGTAGGGCCGCAACGCCCGCGCCTTGGGCTCGGTCGTCTTGATCCGGCCGTGCTCGAAGAGCGACGTGGCCAGGTTGGCCAGCAGCGCCTTCTGGTGCGAGGACGACCCGCCGAGGCGGGGTCCCTTTGTGGGCTTGGGCATTTGCGACTATCTCCTCTATGGGGGCCGGTCCCCGTATCAGGTAGGACCGGGACGGATTTCTTAGAGCTGTTCGGTTTCGGCGTAGTCCTGGTCGGCTTCCAGGTCGTAGCTGGCATCGCTGTTCCAGGTGCCGGTGGCCACGTCGTAGCCCGCGACCTCCGACGGATCGAAGGTGGCCGGGCTGTCCTTGAGCGACAGACCCAGCTGGTGCAGCTTGATCTTCACCTCGTCGATGGACTTCTGGCCGAAGTTGCGGATGTCCAGCAGATCGGACTCCGTCCGCGAGACGAGCTCGCCGACGGTGTGCACACCCTCGCGCTTGAGGCAGTTGTACGACCGGACCGTGAGCTCCAGATCGTCGATCGGCAGCGCGAACGAGGCGATGTGGTCCGCCTCGGCCGGTGACGGTCCGATCTCGATGCCCTCGGCCTCGACGTTGAGTTCCCGTGCCAGACCGAACAATTCGACCAACGTCTTGCCGGCCGAGGCCAGGGCGTCACGCGGGGTGATCGAATTCTTGGTCTCGACGTCGAGGATCAGCTTGTCGAAGTCGGTGCGCTGCTCGACACGGGTCGCCTCCACCTTGTAGGTGACCTTGAGGACGGGCGAGTAGATCGAGTCGACCGGAATGCGGCCGATCTCGGCGCCCGACGCCTTGTTCTGCACGGCGGGAACGTAGCCGCGGCCACGCTCGACGACGAGCTCGACCTCGAGCTTGCCCTTGTCGTTGAGGGTCGCGATGTGCATGTCGGGGTTCTGCACCGTCACGCCGGCAGGCGGAACGATGTCACCGGCTGTGACGGCACCCGGGCCCTGCTTGCGCAGGTACATGGTGACCGGCTCGTCCTCCTCGGACGACACGACCAGGCTCTTGAGGTTCAGGATGATGTCGGTGACGTCTTCCTTCACCCCGGGAACGGTGG
>NZ_JAVRQA010000506.1:0-24438 GCF_032161845.1 Mycobacterium sp. | reverse complement strand
AGCGCGACGTTTTTGGGACCCTCTGCGCCCAGCATGATCGGGATGTCGGCCCGCAGCGGATGGGTGATCGGCTTGAGGTTCTTGCCAAGCCCGGTGGTGCCCTCGCCCGTCAACGGCAACGGGTAGTGCGGGCCGGCGCTGTGCACCGGAGCCTCGCGGGCCCAGACCTGTCGCAGGATGTCGACGTATTCGCGCGTGCGGGCCAGCGGCTTGGGGAACTTCTGCCCGTACCAGCCCTCGACGACCTGCGGACCCGAGACCCCGAGCCCCAGAATGTGCCTGCCGCCGGAAAGGTGATCCAACGTCAGCGCGGCCATCGCGCATGCGGTTGGCGTGCGCGCCGACAGCTGGATGACCGACGTGCCGAGCCGCATCCGCGTGGTCTCCCGGCCCCACCACGCCAGCGGCGTGTAGGCGTCCGAGCCCCAGGCTTCGGCGGTGAACACGGTGTCGAAACCGGCCTCCTCGGCGGCCGCCACCAATTCCGCATGGTCGGTCGGCGCGTTGGCGCCCCAATATCCGAGCTGCAGACCCAGCTTCATTCCGACCAACCTTCCCGGACCTCGCGACCCGTTCTTGCCTCGATTGTTAGAACCTGTTCTACTCGATGCCGTGAGCGCCAGCCAAAGCAGCCCGGCCCAGACCCCACCTCGTACGGAAGACCACGAGCCGCCCCTTTCCGCTCCGCTGAAACTGTCGTTCGACTACACCCGTTCAGTCGGTTCAGTACTCGGCGAGTTCTTCACCGCTCTGCGTGGACGACGCGTCGTCGGCGTGCGCGGGTCGGACGGCCGGGTGCACGTTCCGCCTGCCGAGTTCGACCCCGTGACCTACGCACCGCTGTCGGAGATCGTACCGGTGGCCAGCGTCGGGACGGTCGTGTCGTGGACGTGGCAGCCCGAGCCGCTCGAGGGCCAGCCGTTGGACCGGCCGTTCGCGTGGGCGCTGGTGAAGCTGGACGGCGCGGACACCCCGCTGCTGCACGCGGTAGACGCAGGCTCCTCTGCGGAGATAAGCACCGGAGCGCGGGTGCACGTGCACTGGGCCGCCGAACCTGTCGGCGCCATCACCGACATCGCCTACTTCGCATTGGGGGATCAGGCCGAGGACGTCTCCGACGTCGCCGATGACCGCGATCCGGTGACGATGATCGTCGTGCCCACCCAGATCGAAATCCAGCACACCGCATCGCTTCCCGAGAGCAGGTTCCTACGTGCCCTCGAAGAGGGCAAGCTGGTCGGCGCGAGGACCGGCAAGGATGGCGCCGGAGAAAAAGGAAAGGTCTACTTCCCGGCCCGCGAGGCCGATCCCGCCACCGGACAGCAGCTCACCGAGTTCGTCGAACTCCCCGACAAGGGCACGGTGACGACGTTCGCGATCATCAACATCCCGTTCGCCGGTCAGAAGATCAAGCCGCCGTACGTCGCCGCCTACGTGCTGCTCGACGGTGCGGACATCCCGTTCCTGCATTTGGTCACCGAGATCGACGCGGCCGACGTGCGGATGGGGATGCGGGTGGAGGCAGTGTGGAAGCCCCGCGAGGAGTGGGGCCTTGGCATCGACAACATCGACTACTTCCGGCCAACGGGTGAGCCCGACGCCGACTACGACACCTACAAGCACCACCAGTAAGGGCTCCCCACATGACTTTTCGTGACGTTGCCGTCGTCGGCTTCGCCCATGCCCCACACGTGCGCCGCACAGAAGGCACCACCAACGGCGTCGAGATGCTGATGCCGTGCTTCGCCGAGCTGTACGCCGACCTCGGCATCAAGCAGACCGACATCGGATTCTGGTGTTCGGGCTCCTCCGACTACCTTGCCGGGCGGGCATTTTCGTTCCTCTCCGCGATCGACTCGATCGGCGCGGTGCCGCCGATCAACGAATCGCACGTCGAGATGGACGCCGCCTGGGCGCTGTACGAGGCCTACATCAAGATCCTGACCGGCTCGGTCGACACGGCGTTGGTCTACGGCTTCGGCAAGTCGTCGGCAGGTGTACTGCGCCGTATCCTCGCGCTGCAGACCGACCCGTACACCGTAGCCCCGCTGTGGCCGGACGCCGTTTCGACGGCCGGACTCCAGGCCCGGCTCGGACTGGACTCTGGCAAGTGGACCGCCGAGCAGATGGCCCAGGTCGCCCTGGATGCCATGACTGCCGCGCCGCGCACCGACTCCGTCGAGCCGGCGACGTCGATCGACGAGTTGCTGTCCCGGCCGTACTTCGCCGATCCCCTACGCCGTCACGACATCGCACCGATCACCGACGGCGCATCGGCGATCGTGCTCGCCGCCGGGGACAAGGCTCGCGAACTGCGCGAGAACCCAGCCTGGATCACGGGTATCGAGCACCGCATCGAAACGCCGGTGCTCGGCGCCCGCGACCTCACCACTTCGCCGTCGACGGCGGCGTCGGCGGCGGCGGCCACCGGTGGCGACGCAGGCTCGATCGACGTCGCCGAGCTCTACGCCCCGTTCAGCCATCAGCAGCTGATACTCACCGAGGCGATCGGGCTGAATGGCTCGACGAAGGTGAACCCGTCGGGCGGCGCGCTGGCCGCCAACCCGATGTTCTCGACCGGTCTGGAACGCATCGGGTTCGCCGCCCGCCACATCTTCGACGGCAGCGCTTCTCGAGTACTCGCACACGCCACCAGTGGCGCTGCGCTGCAACAGAATCTGGTTGCCGTCATGGAAGGAAAGTCGTAAGTCATGGCCGGACAGAACGCTGCCGTGCTCGGCACGGGACAAACCAAGTACGTCGCCAAGCGCAAGGACGTCTCGATGAACGGCCTCGTCAGGGAGGCCATCGACCGCGCGCTGGAGGACTCAGGCTCCACGTTCGACGACATCGACGCCGTGGTGGTCGGCAAGGCGCCCGACTTCTTCGAGGGCGTCATGATGCCCGAGCTGTTCATGGCCGACGCCGTCGGCGCCACGAACAAGCCACTGATCCGGGTGCATACGGCGGGCTCGGTCGGCGGATCGACCGCGATCGTCGCGGCCAGCCTGGTGCAGTCGGGCAAGTACAAGCGTGTCCTGACGATGGCGTGGGAGAAACAGTCCGAGTCCAATGCCATGTGGGCACTGTCGATTCCGGTGCCGTTCACCAAGCCCGTCGGGGCGGGTGCTGGCGGCTACTTCGCCCCGCACGTCCGGTCCTACATCCGCCGCTCCGGCGCGCCAACGCACATCGGCGCGATGGTCGCGGTCAAGGATCGGCTCAACGGCGCCAAGAACCCACTCGCCCACCTGCACCAGCCCGACATCACGCTGGAGAAGGTGATGGCGTCCCAAATGCTGTGGGACCCAATTCGATTCGACGAAACCTGCCCGTCATCCGACGGCGCCTGCGCGTTGGTCATCGGCAACGAAGAGATTGCCGATCGCCGCGTGCGAGACGGCGATCCCGTGGCGTGGATCCACGCCACCGCGTTGCGCACCGAACCGCTGGCCTACTCCGGACGTGACCAGGTCAACCCGCAGGCCGGCCGCGACGCATCCGCCGCGCTGTGGCGTGACGCGGGCATCACCTCACCCATCGACGAGATCGACGTCGCCGAGGTCTACGTGCCGTTCTCCTGGTTCGAGCCGATGTGGCTGGAGAATCTGGGTTTCGCCGCCGAGGGCGAGGGCTGGAAACTCACCGAGGCAGGCGAGACCGCGATCGGCGGACGGATCCCGTTCAACCCATCCGGCGGCGTGCTGTCGAGCAATCCCATTGGCGCATCGGGCATGATCCGCTTCGCCGAGTCGGCGATCCAGGTGATGGGCAAGGCGGGTGAGCATCAGGTGAAGGATGCCCGCAAGGCGCTTGGACACGCATACGGCGGCGGCTCGCAGTACTACTCGATGTGGGTAGTTTCGGCCGACAAGCTGGCCCCGAAGTGACCGATAGCCCGGTTCATTTGGCGGGCAAGCGATCCCGCGAGGCCGCCGCTGCCCACGACAAGGAAGCCTGGCTGGCGGTGTTCGCCGACGATGCGATCGTCGAGGATCCGATCGGGCCGTCGCACTTCGACCCAGAGGGCAAGGGGCACCGCGGCAAGGAAGCCATCGCAAAGTTCTATGACATGGCGATTGCGCCCAGCCAGCTCGAGTTCCACTTCGAGAAGACCTATCACTGCGGCAACGAAGAGGCCAATGTGGGCCACATCGTCATCGTCGCCAGCGGTTACCGCGTCGAGGCCGAGGGCGTGTTCACCTATCGCGTCAACGACGCCGGTCAGATGGTCGCACTGCGCGCGTACTGGGAGACGGAGCGGGCCACGGCGAGCGCCCGAAAGGCGTAGCGAGTTCGGACCGCGTAGCCTGGAAGTTCCAATCCGCTTCGAATTAGTTGACTTTCAGATACCTCTTGCCTCGCTCACGATTGCCTCGCACCCCATTCGCCGTGCTGGCGGCCCTCCTCGTCGTCGGGATTAGCGGCTGCACCCCCTCCGATGACGGCAGCACCGCGCAGAGCTCAGTGCCAACCCTGCCGACGGTCCCGTTCACGCCGACCACGCCGAAGACGTCCACCACACCGGCCACGGCCGACTATCAACGCCTGCTGCTGTCTGCGGCCGACCTCAGTGACGCGGAGGACACGTTCACCGAGCGGTCGAAGGAGTCCCAGCCGAACGGCACGGCGGGGGCCAGCGCGTTCTTCGTCAACGACCAGGACAGCCGGGCGATCAGCGATACCTTCCTGATCTACCCCGACGCGGCGACTGCCACGGCGACGCTGAAACAAGCGGCGGGGACCCTTCCCACCCTGGTGGCGGGCGGCACCCCGAAGCCGTTGGCCGTTGGCACCGACGGGGTGGTGGTCTCTGGCGCCTACCCCGAGGAGGACAAGGCCGTCACGCTGGTGTTCTTCACCGAAGGTCGTTCGCTGGTCCGGCTGGAGTTCCAGAGCGCGACCGGCGACTCGACCACCGACCAGTTCGTCAACAACGTCGCGAAGATGCAGCAGATCGCGCTGCGGAGTGGGTTGTCCGACGCCCAGTAGCCGTCACTCGGCGATGCAGCTCGTGGCCATCGGTAGATCAATGGGAGATTGCCACACGTGGCCCATCCGCAGGTGACGCGACTGGCATGGGTGGGCCGGGCCAAGGCCCCGTGGTAGGGCGCGAGCAACGCGACGATGTCCCGCGTCTCAAGCCCGGTTAGTCGGCGATTGGTGCCAGCCCTTCCAGGTACCGGCGCGCGAGGTCCTGGTAGGCACCGGGATTGACGTTCACCCACATCTCCGCACCCGTGCCTGCGATCGGTCCGCGGACCTTGGCAGGCGACCCGGTGACGAAGACTTCGTCCGGAATCTTGGTTCCCCCGGTGACCAGCGAGTGCGCCGCCACCAGGCTGCGCCGCCCGATGACTGCGCCGTCGAGCACCGTGGCGTGGTTGGCGATGACCGCCTCCTGGCCGACGTGCACGCCGTGGATGACGCAACCGTGGGCGATCGTCGCCCCTGGCCCGATGTCAACGGGGATGCCCGGCGGGGCGTGCAAGACACAGCAGTCCTGCACGTTTGCGCCCTCGCGAACGATGATGGGCGCGAAGTCGCCCCTCAGCACGGCGTTGAACCAGACCGACGCACCCGCCTCCACGTGCACGTCTCCGATCAGCGTGGCGGTCGGAGCGACGAAGGCGGTGGGGTCGACGACGGGCGATCGACCCTCGAAGGCGTACAGCGGCATCGTCTAGATATACCGCAGGCAGATCGTTTGCATTGCGCGTCAGGTGGGAAAAACTGTAACGTGTTCTAGTTAGTGAGTAGAGAAACGGGAGGCCCACCGTGAGTACCGAAACTGCAGGCGTTCGCGAGATCGACACCGGAGCGCTGCCAGACCGCTATGCGCGGGGCTGGCACTGCCTCGGACCGGTGGCGAACTTCGCCGACGGCACGCCCCATTCCGTCGAGATCTTCGGCACCAAACTGGTGGTCTTCGCCGACTCGCAGGGTGACCTCAAGATCCTCGACGGCTACTGCAGGCACATGGGCGGTGACCTGTCGCAGGGCACCGTCAAGGGTGACGAGGTGGCCTGCCCGTTCCACGATTGGCGCTGGGGCGGCGACGGCAAGTGCAAGCTGGTGCCCTACGCCAAGCGCACGCCGCGCCTGGCCCGCACCAGGGCATGGACCACCGACGTCCGCAGCGGCCTGCTCTACGTCTGGCACGACCACGAGGGAAACCCGCCGCCGCCCGAGCTCCGCATCCCGGAACTCACGGAGGCCGCGAGCGACGAGTGGACCGAATGGCGGTGGAACTCGATCCTCATCGAGGGTGCCAACTGCCGCGAGATCATCGACAACGTCACCGACATGGCGCACTTCTTCTACATCCACTACGGGCTACCCACGTACTTCAAGAACGTCTTCGAAGGGCACGTCGCCTCGCAGTACCTGCACAACGTCGGCAGGCCGGACGTCAACGACCTCGGCACGACGTATGGCGAAGCACACCTCGACTCGGAGGCGTCGTACTTCGGGCCGTCCTTCATGATCAACTGGCTACACAACAACTACGGCGGGTTCAAGGCGGAGTCGATTCTGATCAACTGCCACTACCCGGTGACCCAGGACTCGTTCATGCTGCAGTGGGGCGTGATCGTCGAGAAGCCGAAGGGTCTCGACGAGAAGACCACCGAGAAGTTGGCCCGCGTGTTCACCGAGGGGGTCAGCAAGGGCTTCCTCCAGGACGTCGAGATCTGGAAGCACAAGACCCGCATCGACAACCCGCTTCTCGTCGAGGAGGACGGCGCGGTGTACCAGATGCGCCGTTGGTATCAGCAGTTCTACGTCGACGTCGCCGACGTGACGGCGGACATGACCGACCGGTTCGAGATCGAGGTCGACACCACGGCCGCGAACGAGAAGTGGAACGTCGAGGTCGAGGAGAATTTGCGCAAGCGCGCCGAGGAACAGCCGGCGACATGACGCAAGCGCCAGATGCCGACCGGCTGGCGCGCTCCATGCTGGCTCTGCTCGGTCACGACGAGGACGACCGCCCCGCCGACAATCGGCAGGCGACCGGAGCCTGGTCCAAGGCGCCGGATTTCGCCGCCGACCCCGAGCGGGCCGCAGCGGTGAAGGAGGCTTCCGCGCGTGATCGGGAGCGTTACCTGAACTCGGGTCTGACGCCGGTCGACTGCCGGTTCTGCCACGTCACGGTGGCCGTCAAGAAGCTCGGCGCGGGACACACTGCCGTGCAATGGAGTACGGAGGCGACGCAGCGCTGCGCGACGTTCGCCGAGGTGCGCGCCACCGGCGGCGACAGCAGTCGAAGCAGGTCGTGTCCCAAGCTCTCCGACAGCATCAAGCACGCCGTCGCGGAGGGCTGCCTGGAGGAAGAGTCGACGGCGCCCTCCCCAGGCGACGGTTAGCGACTAGCTCCCGCTCCACCCCATTGCGCGAGCGGCATGGGTCATAGGCCGGCGAACCGCTCCTTGACCTGTTCGTCGGTCAGCCCGTAGTCGGCCAACGAGTACGTGTGCTTGGGCGCCCTCGGCCCCTTCTGACTCTCGGCGTGCATCGTCGTCATGGAATCCCTTGCAGCATCAGTGAACTCGATGCCGAACTGCTGGTAGACCTTCTCCACGACGGAGATCGGATCCTTGATGAACTCGAAGTAGTCCAAGTCGTAGAACTGCGCCGGATCGTGCTTTGCACGTTCGACGTTGAACAGTTCGAGGCCGCGCGACCAGGTCTCGAGCGAATCCTGCCCGATCACGTCGCCGGAGAAGACGTTCGACCAGCCTTCGGTGGTGTGCTGGGCCAGTGAGCACATCGACGCCATGATCGTCTCGGCGGGTCGGTGGCATTGCACCACCAGCGCATCGGGATAGACGGCGAACAGGGCGTCGAGCGCAAACAGATGGCTGGGGTTCTTCAACACCCAGCGCTTCTCGGGGTCGTTCAGCCCGATCAGCTGAAGGTTCTTGCGGTGCCGCTGATACGACTTCGTCCAGTCCTGCCGAGCCAACCACCGCGAGTAGGTCGGAAGGTGCGCCAACGTCTCGTAGGACACCGAGTGCAGCGACTGACGCAACAGCTGCCAGCACTCCTCCACCTCGTCGGCCGTCATGTAGTGCAGGCCCGTGTAGTCGGGATTTTCCTCGTGGGCCTTGCTGAACTGGGCGTCGATCTGCTGGAATACCGGGTTCTGCGACCAGGTTTCGCGGGGCGGACGGGGCTGCGGGAACTCCGCCAGCCAGAGCTCCAGGCCCTGGTGTGCCGGGTCGGCGGTGAGTAGCCGATGAATGGCCGTCGTCCCCGTTCGCGGCAGACCGGTCACGAAGATGGGCCGCTCGACCTTCACGTCGACGTGCTGCGGGTACTGCTTGAACGCCGCCTCGGACACCAAGCGGGCCACCAGGGCATTCCTGACGAAGAATCGCTGCATCTTGCTGCCGAGCTCGGTGAGGTCGGCATCGCGGCGGAACGAATCGAGCAGCACGCCGAGGGCTTCGCGATAGTTGTCGTCGTCGACGCCGAAATCGGTTAGTCCGCTCGCCTTTACGGCCGAAGCATGAAGGTCGTCGACCGTGCCGACGTTGGTACGCACCTCAGTCATCTACCCGGCTCGACTCTCACTCGCGTTCGTCTTCGCATCAGGCCTTGTACTCCCCGCAGTTCACGTCCAAGGCCTGGCCGGTGATGCCGGTCGACAGGTCGCTGGCCATGAAGAGGATGGCCGAGGCGACCTCGTCCTCGGTAGGCAGTCGCTTCAGATCGCTGTTGATGGCCGCCGCCTTGTAGATGTCGTCGACGCTAGTGCCGTACTTGCCGGCTTGATGTTCGAAATAGCTCTTCAGGGTTCCGCCCCAGATATAGCCGGGCAGAACCGAATTGACGCGGATGCCGTCTTCGCCCAACTCGGTGGCCAGGGACTGCGACATCGCAAGCAGCGCCGACTTCGCCATCTTGTACGCGCCGTACTTGGCCTGCGAGTGGCGCACCACCATCGAGTTCACGTTGACGATCGACCCTCCTGCCTCGGCGAGTGCAGGCGTGAAGCCCTGAATCATCCGCAGCGCGCCGAACACCGTCAGCTCGATAGCGTCGCGCATGTGCTCGAAGGTGGTGTTGGCCAGTGGCCTCATCGACGGCACCCGGAACGCGTTGTTGATCAACACGTCGACCTTGCCGTAGGCCTTGATGGTCTCCTCGACGAGGTTGTTCACCTGCGCCTCGTCGGTGATGTCGGTACCCACCGAGACCGCGCGGCGGCCCAGGTCGGTGATCTGCTTGGCGACGTCTTCGAGGCGCTCGACGGTGCGGGCCGCGAGAACCAGGTCGGCGCCCTGTTCGGCACACCGACGCGCGAGCGTCGTCCCGAGCGCGGGACCGACCCCACTGATCACGACGACTTTGTTCTCCAGAAGTCCGGCCATCTGCTAACCCACCATTCTTTCGCCAATTTGCTTCTGACGCAGTGCGATCCGCGCTCGCCAGTCGTCGTCGGAGATCTTGTTGAACTCGTAGTGCGGCAGGGCGGTGGACACGTCGTCGACCTGCACCAGCTCGACGGTCGGGCCGTCGGCGTCGGTCAGCTGGCGCGACACTCGCTGCCAACGAAACTGCAGGTAGCCCTTGCGGTGTCCGAGCGTCTCCACCCAGTTGGTCACTCCCGGGTTTTGATCGGACACCACGATGCGAATCTTGCCGTCTGGATCCACCTGGGCCTGGGTGCCGTTCAGCGACGTCTGGTGGTTGATGTAGTCGAGCGAGATGTACCAGAGGCTGCCCAGCTGGAACCCGAGATAGGGCGCGTCGGTGACGGGGAGGGTGATGATCAGCGCCTGATCCTTGGTCAGCTCGAACTGACCGGCCGACGAGTACTGGGTGGCCAGCCCACCTGGCGTCAGCCGAGGCGATCCCATCGTGTTGGCGGGATTGTCCGTGTAGAACCACTGCGGAAACTGCAGCCAGGTCTTGACTCGCTGGACGAGCTGCTTTCCCGCCACGGCGTAACGCTTTTCGATGAGGTCCTTGGTCAGCGGTGGCGGTGCGGTGCCGTCGGTGTCGGTGCGCGCAATCGCGAAGGTGCCGCGCTGCGCTGACCAGTCGTCGAACACCTCACGGATCACCAACTGCGACGGCGTGGCCGGGGTGAACCGCCACTCGAAGGTGCCGTCGCTGGCGATGTCGAGCTTGCGATCGTCGAACGCCGTCTCGCTGTCGGGCACTTCTGAGTCGGTGTATTCGCCGCCCAGTAGTTGGAAGCTGACGTCGGTGGTGGTGCCGCGCCTTCCGGTGACGACGTATTCGTGGCCCGGCTGCACCCGCGTGCCGAAGTACATGGTGTCGGGGTTGTCGAGGCCCATCTTGGTGAATGGTCCCGTGCCACTGTGCAGGAATGGGTGGTCACGGTCGTAGTCGAAGGCGACGTGGGTACAGCCCGATATGCAACCGGCGAGGTACTGCAGACCTTCGAGGAGGTCGGCGTCGGATTCGATGAACGGCGCGGCGGCCACCAGGCTTTCGGCCTCGGCGATGGCGTCGGCCAGCGGCTGTGAGTACATGACGGCGCTGTCTCCTGCGGTTCCACGCTGGTCCAATATTGGACCGAGCTGGTAGATTATTCGCCCAAGAGTAGAACGTGTTCTAAATCGAGTCAATGTGCATCGGAGAGTGGGCGCGGCATGGCGGACAGGACCTCACCTCCGACTGAGCGCGTCGTCTCCATCCTCGATTTCCTGGCTCAGCATCCCAACGACAGCTTCGGGCTTTCGGAGCTGGCCCGTCGCCTTGGCTTGAGCAAACCGACGTGCCTGGGCATCCTGACCACCCTGATGGAGTCCGACTATCTGATCCGCGACGCGGGAGACAAGACGTATCGACTTGGGCCGAGGCTCATTTCGCTCGGGCACACCGCTCAGGAGTCGATGCGGGTGAACCCGACCGCCCGCGAGGAGCTCCGCTCGCTCGCCACCACGTTCGACACCACCGCTGCCCTGTCCGCGGTCATCGACGACCGCATCACGCTGCTCGAACTGGTCGGGCCGCCGCGTACCGACGTCGGCGTCAGGGTGGGACAGAGCTATCCGTTCACCCCACCCGTTGGTTTGATGTTCGTGCTGTGGGACGACGAGGCGCTGCGGAATTGGCTGGCCAAGGAGCCGACGATTCCGCTGCGCACCGACTCCGAGCGCCTCGACCGCGTGGTCACGGAATGCCGCACCGAGGGCTACCTCGTCGAGCGACTGACCCCTGGCGGCCGCAGGCTGTACGCGATGATGGCGGGCATGTCGAGCACGCTGCCGCAGGAGCTGCGCGCGCTGCTCGGCGAGCTGATCTCCGACGTTGGCGAACGGGTCTACCTGCGCGGTGAGGGCTCCGCCAGGCAACGCCACGACATCAGCGTCATCTCCGCGCCGGTATTCGACCACCACCGCCGCCAGGCGATGGTGGTGTCACTGCAGATCGGCCATGCGATGACCGACACCGAGATCGCGAAGCACGCGCGCGGTCTGATGACGGCCGCCGACTCCTTGACCGCCACGCTCGGCGGCATCAAGCCGACTTTCTAGACGTCCGCGAGAACCGCCAGAGCATCGGTGGGTGCGACCCCAAGCCCGCAGCGATCCTTGAAGGCGCCGAGCGGGGCCTGAATGCCGCGCAAAGCGTCGGCCTCGTCGGGGTGGTCCTTGAAGTAGTCGTTGAACTGTCCTACCGCGGTGAAGCTCGACTGCCGCGCGGCGTCGATCAGCGCCTCGTTGGCGTCGGGATGCGCCGAGAAGTACACGTCCAGGTCGGCGGTCACCGAGCTGATGGTCTTGGCAAGGCCAGCTGCGTTGCAGTCGTCTGCGGCAGCCGCGGCGGCTGGGGTCGGAGCGCTGGACGCCGCCTCCGGGCTCGCTTCGGTGGTCGGCTCCGTCGGCTCGACGGGGTCGGCGCTGGCGGCGGGAAGCGTGAGCGCCGCGCAGGCGGCGCCTGCGGCGAACAGGCCAACGGCGGTCCGGCACAGCACGGTGACGGCACGGGTCATGAATTTGCTCCTCAGCTCAGGCTCGCACCACTGTGGTGACGTCGCCACTGAAGGTAACTTCGCCACGACGTCACGCGATGTTACGGATGTGGCAAACGAGCTAGCTGGTGCTGGCTAGCGCGAAGGGCAGCACGTCGGGCGCGCCCGCCTCCTTGACGACGCGTGCCGCCATCGTCAGCGTCCACCCGGTATCGGTCATGTCGTCGACCAGCAGCACCGGTCCGCCCGCAGCGCCCATCACGGCCTGGTCGGGCGGCTCCCAAGAGCCCTGCAACGCAGCGACGCGGTACGCGGAGTTGGCAGCCGTCACCGGACGGCGTTCGGGTGCGTATCGCAGGATCCCGAGATCGGTCAGCCGTCCGAGCCTGGCGAGTTCGCGGGCCAGTGAGGAAATCAGCAACGGGTGGCGGTCGGAATCCATCGCCAGCACCGCGGTGGGCCGCGCCGTCCACTCCCACGACGCGAGCACCTTCACGGCCGCCTGGACGACGTCCTCGGACACCTCGGTGTCGGGTTCGTCGAGTAGGCGGCGCAGGCGCGCGCCCCAGCCGAGGTCGGTGAGCCTGCCGATGACCCGCCCCGGCGCCGGACCGTCACCGATCTTGCCGCTCAGGTTGACGCCGAGCTTGGCAAGGCCCGACGGCCACTGCTTGCGGGCTGCGATCTCGACGCCCGGCCGCATCAGCCGCTGTCGGGTGTCCTCCGCCGAGGACGGATCGACCTCGGCGTCATACCGCTCTCCCGTGCAGTTGTCGCAGCGGCCGCAGCGTTCGCCGTCCGTGAGGTCGGGATCGTCGAGCTGGCCACGGAGGAACGCCATTCGGCAGCCGTCGGTCACCTGGTAGTCGAGCATCGCCTGCTGCTCGCGCTTGCGGGCTTCGTCGAGCTTGCGGTAGCGGGCTTCGTCGTACTCCCACGGCACCCCGGTGCCCACCCAGCCACCCTTGACCCGGCGCACCGCCCCGTCGACGTCGAGCACCTTCAGCACCATCTCCAGCCGCGTGCGACCCAGATCCACCAGCGGCTCGAGCGCAGGGGTGGACTGTGGCCGGTCGGACTCGAGGGCAGCGATCACGTTGCGCACCATGGGTTCTGACGGGAACGCCACGGACGAGAAGTAGCGCCAGACGTCCTGATCCTCGTGGCCGGGCAGCAACACCACCTCGGCGCTGTCCGTCGAGCGGCCCGCGCGGCCGACCTGCTGGTAGTACGCGATCGGCGAGGACGGTGCACCGAGGTGGACGACGAACCCGAGGTCGGGTTTGTCGAAGCCCATGCCAAGCGCAGACGTGGCGATCAGCGCCTTGACGCGGTTCGCCAGCAGATCGCCCTCGAGCTGTTCGCGCTCCGCGGTCTCGGTGGCTCCGGTGTAGGCCGCCACGGTGTGACCCTGATCGCGCAACAGCGTCGCAACGTCGTGCGCCTGGGCGACGGTCAGCGTGTAGACGATGCCCGACCCCGGCAGCGAAACAAGGTGTGCGGCAAGCCAAGCCGCGCGTTGGGCCGGGTTGCCTGCCTTGACCACCGACAGCCGCAGTGACTCGCGATCCAGCCCGCCGCGGAGCACCAGGGTGTCGCGACCGCCGACCCCCAACTGGCTCGCCACGTCGTCGACGACGCGATCGTTGGCGGTGGCCGTGGTGGCGAGCACCGGAACGTCGGTGCCCAGTTCGGCGATCAGCGTGCGGATGCGGCGGTAGTCGGGGCGGAAGTCGTGCCCCCAATCGGACACACAGTGCGCCTCGTCGACGACGACGAGGCCTGCGTCATGCGCCAGAGCGGGCAGGACCTGATCACGAAAGTCGGGGTTGTTCAAGCGCTCCGGGCTGACGAGCAGAACGTCGAGGTCACCGCGTCGCACCCGGTCGTGGATCTCGTCCCAGTCGGCGACGTTGCTCGAGTTGATCGTGGCGGCGTGCACGCCCGCTCGGTCGGCCGCCTGCACCTGGTTGCGCATCAACGCCAGCAGCGGCGAGACGATGACGGTGGGTCCGTGCCCGCTTTCGCGAAGCAACTTGGCGGCAATGAAGTACACCGCCGACTTGCCCCAGCCGGTGCGCTGCACGACGAGCGCGCGACGGCGCTGCACGACGAGCGCCTCGATGGCCGTCCACTGGTCGTCACGCAAGACGGCCTGCGGACCGGCCAGCTGTTCGAGGATCGTCTGCGCCTGCTCCCTGGTGGTCACGGGCGAGCGAAGCGACTCAGGGGATGTCATCAGTACATGGTGCCCGCCGGGTCCGACGGCCTAGCGATCGAGGCAGCGGCGCAGCGCGGCGGTCAGGTTGTTGGCGCGATGATCGCGCGGCGCAATGAGGTTGTTGACGTAGCCGAAGCCCGTCTTGCTGTCGGCGTCCGCGAAGCCGAGGCTGCCGCTGGCGCCGTCGTGCCCGAACGACGAATCCGACAGCAGCGGCCGGTACGGGATGCCGTTGACCAGGAACCCCGTCGAGAAGCGGACGCCAGGAGGGTTGAGCGCGGACGCCCAACCGTCGCCCGCCGAACGCACGGTGACCGCATCCGCGATGGAGGCCGCGGTCAGCAACGGTGCGCCCGTCACCGGTGACACCGCCGAGGCGTAGATCGTCGCAAGGGCGCGGGCGTCGACGATGGCGTTGGCCGCCGGGATTTCGGCGGCGTGCACCGCCGGTGTGTTGAAGTCGCCATCGCAACCATCGATCATCGAGAAGGGGAACGCCGAACCAAGTGTCACGGTGCGCACCGCGGACGCCTTGCCGACGCGACGCAAGATCCTGGGAAGGGCGCGGTAGCCGGTGCGCAGGATTCTGGAACGCGGTGCGTGCATCCTGGCCACCCGGTGCTCGAGATCCGACGGCAACCCGATCCACGCGTTGACGTCGAGATCCTTTTTTAGGTAGTCGGCCACCAGGGCACCCGGCATCATCCCGGTCGCACGGCGCAGGATCTCACCGGTGAGCCAACCGAAGGTCAACGCGTGATAGGCGAAGGCGGTACCCGGTGCCCACAGCGGTCGCTGAGCCTCGATGGCTCGGATCACCGGATCCCACGCGAGCACGTCGTCGAGGGTCAGGTCGGCATCCAGTGCCATCAACCCGGCCCGGTGTGCAAATACGTCGCGAATCATGATGTGCTGCTTGCCATTCGCGGCAAATTCCGGCCATCCGGTCGCGACGGGTGAATCGAAGTCGAGCAGACCACGCTGATGCGCCAGGTACCCGCAGAGCGCCATCAGACCCTTCGAGACGGAGAAGCCGATGGTGAGGGTGTCCGCCGTCCACGGCCTGCCACTGTCGGCGTCGGCGGTCCCGCCGTGCAGATCGACGACGAGGCGGCCATCGTGATACACCGCGCACGCCGCACCGATCTCGGTGCCACGACGAAAGTTGTCGACGAAGGCGTCAGCGACCGGTCCGAAACCCTCGTCGGCGAAGCCGGGGAACTCGCTCACGGTCGGTATCCAAACATGGTCAGTACGCGTAGGTATTGGCCGGTTTGTCGATGGGCGTCACGCTCTCGACCGCGAGGGTCGGGATGAAGCCGTCGTCGGCATGCGATGAACCGGGCACGATCTGGCCGCGAATGCGGAGCCAGGTGTCCTCCGGGTGGGCCGCAGCCGACGCGGCGGCGGGTCCGGTCAGATGCACACGCGCGAGTTGGGCATCGGCCGCGCAGCAGACGATGACGACCCGGCCGACGTCGATACCGCCAGGACGGTGCAGCGTGAACCCCGTGAGCGTGATCGTCCGTCGCGCAAGCGAATTCGTGGAGTCCGCCGCCGCCCGCATGACCACCTCCGGCAACGACACCGTCGGCGCGTCACCGGCAGGCAGCGGCGGGAAGGGGCGGCGCTGCGGTGCGCTGACGGTGGCGGGACTCGCGCCACGGGCATCCAGCGGCGGGGGGACGACGAACGCCACCATCGCGATCGGAATCAACAACAGCCAGCCGAGCCACGGCAGGTGCCGGTGTTCGTGCTCGCCGTCACCCTCCGCCTCCGCGTTGCGGAGATCGCGGACGATGGCTACCAGGCCGAGACCAACGAGCACCGCTGCCGCAACTGCGAGCCACGGCAGCAGGCCGGGTTTCACGTAGTTCAGATAGGTGCCCTTGATCAGCATCATCGCGGTGCTCAGGCCGACGAGCAGCAGGACGAGATTCTGGGTGCCCCGGCTCACCTGCCACCACCCAGGATCGCCAACCCGACGAGCGTTGCGATCACGCTGGCCACCACGAAGGTGGCTGGGCCGAACCGCATTGCGAAGCTGCGACCGAACATGCCCGCCTGCATCGCGGACAACTTCACGTCGACCGCGGGACCGACCACCAAGAACACCAATCGCGGCACCAGCGGGACCATCGTCAGACTCGCGACGACGAACGCGTCCGCCTCCGAGCACAGGGCAAGGACGACGGCGAGAAGAGCCATCGTGACCACTCCGACGACGAGGTTGCCCGCGAGGTGCTCGAACATCCACGCGGGGACCAGGACGTGTAGGGCTGCCGCCGCGGCCGCCCCCAGCACCAGGTAGGACGCGGCCTGCAAGAAGTCGTGACGGGCCGCCTCGGTGAATGTCGTCCACCTGGACGAGCCGTCGGCGGCGGGCTCGGGCAGGGAGCGGGTCACCCATTCGTCCCTACCGAAGCGCGACCACAGCAGGCCCATCACGACGGCGGTCATCAGCGAGGCCACGCACCGCGCCAGCACCATTGCCGGCTGGCCGGGGAACGCAACGGCGGTCGCCACCAGTACCACCGGGTTGATCGCGGGCGCCGACAGCATGAACGTCAGCGCGGCCGCGCCGTTCGTGCCAGGCCCGAACAGCCTGCGTGCGACGGGAACCGAGCCACACTCACACCCGGGCAGCGCGGCGCCGCCGATACCCGCCACGGCCACGGCCAGCGCGGGCCGACGTGGCAGCCAGCGCGACAGCCGCTCCGCACTGACGAAGGCGGCGATCAGCCCGCTCACGACCACGCCGAGCACCAGGAACGGCAGGGCCTGGACGAACACGCCGCAGAACACCGTCGCGGCCGTACTCAGATCGGGGCTACCGGCCACGAACGCACTCATCGCGCCGGCGGAGACCGCCAGCGCGATGAGACTAATCAGCAGAATCTCGAGAGAACCGACACGTCGCCTAGTGGCAATCGGTCGCGTCGGGGCCGCAGTCACCGCCCCATCCTGCCTTGGGTTTCTGTCAGATCGACTTCAAGGCGTCGGTCAGCCCGGTTGACTCCAGCGGCATGCCGCATTGCGTCGCGAGGTCGCTGACGGGCTTCTGCAAATCCTTGAGTTCGTCGGCGACCTTGGGGTTGTCGGCGAAGTACGTCCGGTAGGACACCTGCGCCTGGGTCGGCGTCTGCTTCGCGATGTCGGTCAGCGTTTGATTGGTCTCGGGATGCGTCTGCAGATAGGTGCTCATCGACAGCTGCACCGAGCTCTGCGTGGTCGCCACGCCGCTCGCGCTGCACTGGTCCGGGGCGGCGTTCGCACTCGGCACCAGGATCGCTGCAGATGCGATGCCTCCCAGCAGGCCGCCGGCGAACATCCCGTAAAGGCCGCGACGGACGGTCGTTTCGGACATTTTCCTGTTCAGGGTCATTAGCCCCTCCCTTCGGTCTGCGATGCGTTCATCGCAGCCCAATGCCTAGCCGTATCGGAGGGAGGTAAACACGGGAGATCACTCGCGGGCCGCCGGCCCGCCATCGTCCCCGCAGGCCAGCGCCCAGGAATGCGCCGTCGAAAAATCTTGCTTAGGTTGCCTACCTGGCGCGTCTGCTGTGGCGGGTGTGACTAGGAAGTGGGGGCTGCGGCGTCCTGCTCGCGCTTGATCTCCAGCGCGATGTCGATCAGCTGATCTTCCTGACCGCCGATCAGCTTGCGCTGCCCCGCCCGGTGCAGCAGCTTATGCGCGGGTACGCCGTAGCGCTCCGACTGGCGGATGGCGTGCTTGAGGAAGCTGGAGTACACCCCCGAGTAGCCCATCACCAGCGCGTTGCGGTCGAGCAGGCATTCGGCGGGCATCGCGGGCCGCACGACGTCCTCGGCGGCGTCGGCGATCTCGAAGAAGTCGATGCCGGTCTTGACGCCGATCTTGTCGAACACCCCGATCATGGCCTCGACCGGCGCGTTGCCCGCACCCGCGCCGAAACGTCTCGTGCTGCCGTCGATCTGCTTGGCGCCCGCGCGGACCGCCTCGACGGAGTTGGCGACGCCGAGCCCGAGGTTCTCGTGTCCATGAAAGCCGACCTGCGCGTCGTCACCGAGTTCGGCCACCAACGCCGCAACCCGGTCGGCCACCCCCTCCAAAACCAGTGCACCCGCGGAGTCGACGACGTACACGCACTGGCAGCCTGCGTCGGCCATGATCCGCGCCTGCGCGGCCAACTTCTCCGGTGGGATCGTGTGCGCCATCATCAGGAAGCCAACGGTCTCCAACCCCAGGTCGCGGGCGAAACCGAAGTGCTGAATCGACACGTCGGCCTCGGTGCAATGGGTGGCGACGCGGCAGATCGAGCCGCCGTTCTGCTGCGCCTCGGCGATGTCGTCCTTGGTGCCCAGACCGGGCAGCATCAGGAAGGCGATCTTCGATTCCTTGGCCGTCTCGGCCGCCAGCTTGATCAGTTCCTGTTCGGGAGTCTTGGAGAAGCCGTAGTTGAAGCTGGACCCGCCGAGACCGTCGCCGTGGGTGACCTCGATGACGGGGACGCCCGCGGCATCGAGCGCGCTGACGATCGCGAAGACCTCGTCCTTGGTGAACTGGTGACGCTTGTGGTGCGACCCATCGCGCAGCGACGTGTCGGTCATCCGGACGTCCCAGATCGGATTGAAGTAGATGTCGTCCTGGACGCTCATGCTTGCGCTCCTTCGGCTGAGACCTTCTGCTCTTCGCGCGAGCGCTCATCGCCAGATGCGCGTTCCTTGGCAATCTCTTCGCCGACCTTGGTGGCCGCGGCGGTCATGATGTCCAGATTTCCCGCGTACGGCGGCAGGTAATCCCCCGCACCTTCCACCTCCACGAACACCGTCACCAACGCCTGACCACCCGAATGCATCGACGGCGGATCGAACTGCGGCTCATTGAGCAACCGATACCCCGGCACATAGGTCTGCACCTGCGCGGCGACCTCCTTGATCGACGCGGCGATCGCGTCCTGATCGGCGTCCTCCGGGATGGCGCAGAAGATGGTGTCGCGCATGATCATTGGCGGATCGGCCGGGTTCAGGATGATGATCGCCTTGCCGCGCTTGGCGCCGCCGATGACCTCGATGCCTGCACTGGTGGTCTTGGTGAACTCGTCGATGTTGGCGCGGGTACCGGGCCCGGCAGACGCCGACGACACCGACGCGACGATCTCGGCGTACGGCACGTCGACGACGCGAGAGACCGCGTAGACCATCGGGATGGTGGCCTGGCCACCGCAGGTGACCATGTTGACGTTCGGACTGTCCAGATGCTCGCGCAGGTTGGCGGGCGGGATCACCCCTGGGCCGACCGCGGCCGGCGTCAGATCGATGGCGCGGATGCCCGCCTCGGCGTAGCGCGGCGCAGCCGCCCGGTGCACGTAGGCACTGGTGGCCTCGAACACCATGTCCGGTTTCTCGTCGAGACCGAGCAGCCAGTCGACGCCTTCGTGGCTCGTCTCCAACCCGAGCTTGCGGGCGCGGGCGAGGCCCTCACTCTGCGGGTCGATGCCGATCATCCATCGCGGCTCCAACCAATCCGACCTCAACAGCTTGTACAACAGGTCGGTACTGATGTTGCCCGACCCCACGATCGCGACGGTGGCCTTTTCTGCCATGGCATTGCTCCTATTCGAACGACAGGTGGACTGAACCTAGGCGAAAGAAATCCGCTACGAAATCGTCACCCGGACGCGCATCTATCGCACGCGTGCACGACCCCGGCAACACGATGTCCCCCGCCCTCAAACGCACCCCGAACTGATCGACCTTGCGGGCCAACCACGCCACCGCAGTCACCGGATTGCCAAGCACCGCATCGCTGCGCCCCTCGGCAACGACCTCGCCGTTACGCCTCAGCACCGCATCGATGCCACGGATGTCGATGTCCTTCGGCGACACCCGCTCCTTGCCCAAGACCCACCCCGCCGAGGACGCGTTGTCGGCGATCGTGTCGCACAACTTGATCTTCCAGTCGGTGATCCTGGTGTCGATCAACTCGATCGACGGCGCAAACGCAGCCGTCGCCGCCAACACGTCGTCCTCGGTGCAACCCTCACCGGGCAGGTCGTCAGCCAAGATGAAGCCGACCTCGACCTCGACGCGCGGGTACAGGAACCGGCCCGCCGCGACGGGCCTGTCCTCGAAGACCTCCATGTCGTCGAGCAGATGACCGTAGTCGGGCTCGTCGACGTTCATCATCTTCTGCATGGCCTCCGACGACAGCCCGACCTTGTGGCCGAAGACGCGCGCGCCCTCAGCCACCCGCTGCCTGATGTTGATCAGCTGAATCTCATAGGCGTCGACCACGTCGATATCGGGGTAAGCGGCCGTCAGCGCAGCGATCCCCTCGCGGCTCCGTTCGGCTTGTGCCAAGTCCGCGGCCAGCTCGTCACGGGTCGCAACATTGAGCATTTCCCCGAAGTCCCCTCGCCCGCAGCTAGTACGTGTGACCGGGCCAGTAGCGCCCGACCCTGGCAATTCTATAACGTGTTCTACATGACAGCACAGGAGTACGACGTCGTCGTGGTCGGAAGCGGCGCCGCCGGCATGGTTGCCGCACTCACGGCCGCCCACCGGGGACTCACGACACTAGTCGTTGAGAAGGCCCCGCACTATGGAGGTTCCACTGCGCGGTCAGGTGGTGGCGTCTGGATTCCGAACAACGAGATCCTCAAGCGTGACGGGGTCAAGGACACGGCCGAGGCGGCTCGTACCTATCTCCACACGATCATCGGCGACGTCGTCGAGCCGGAGAAGATCGACACCTTTCTCGAACGCGGTCCGGAGATGCTGTCGTTCGTGCTGAAGCATTCACCGCTCAAGCTGTGCTGGGTGCCCGGCTACTCCGACTACTACCCGGAGGCCGCCGGCGGGAAGCCCACCGGTCGGTCCGTCGAGCCGAAGCCTTTCGACGCCAAGAAGCTCGGCGCCGACGAGAAGGGGCTCGAGCCGCCGTACGGCAAGGTTCCGATGAACATGGTCGTCATGCAGCAGGATTACGTCCGGCTGAACCAACTCAAGCGCCACCCGCGAGGGGTGTTGCGCAGTCTCAAGGTCGGCATCCGTGCGACGTGGGCCAAGTCCACCGGCAAGAATCTGGTCGGCATGGGCCGCGCCCTGATCGCGCCGATGCGGATCGGTCTTCAGAAGGCTGGCGTGCCAGTCGAACTCAACACCGCCCTGACCGATCTGTACATCGAGGACGGCGCCGTGCGCGGCGTGTACGTTCGCGACACCAACGAACCCGAGAGCGCCGAGCCCCGGCTGATCCGCGCCCGTCGAGGCGTCATTCTCGGCAGCGGCGGCTTCGAGCACAACGAGCAGATGCGGGTGAAGTACCAGCGCGCGCCGATCACCACCGAGTGGACCGTCGGCGCGGTCGCCAACACCGGCGACGGGATCCTGGCCGCCGAGAAGCTGGGCGCCGCCCTGGAAATCATGGAGGACGCGTGGTGGGGCCCGACCGTTCCGCTGGTGGGCGCACCCTGGTTCGCCCTGTCCGAGCGCAACTCCCCCGGCTCGATCATCGTCAACACCAGCGGCAAGCGATTCATGAACGAGTCGATGCCGTACGTCGAGGCATGCCACTGGATGTACGGCGGTGAGTTCGGCCAGGGAGAGGGGCCCGGCGAGAACGTACCCGCCTGGCTGATCTTCGACCAGCAGTACCGCGACCGCTACATCTTCGCGGGCCTGCAACCGGGACAACGCATTCCGAAGAAGTGGCTGGAGTCCGGCGTCGTGGTCAAGGCCGACACTCTCGAAGAGTTGGCTGAGAGCACGGGCCTGCCCCTCGGCGAGTTCTCCGACACCGTCGCCCGATTCAACGGCTTTGCCCGGTCGGGTGTCGACGATGACTTCCACCGCGGCGAGAGCGCCTATGACCGCTACTACGGCGATCCCACGAACAAGCCCAACCCCAACCTGGGTGAGATCAGCCACGGCCCGTACTACGCGGCGAAGCTGGTGCCCGGCGATCTTGGCACCAAGGGCGGCGTCCGCACCGACGTGCACGGCCGCGCCCTGCGCGACGACGGCTCGATCATCGACGGGCTGTACGCCGCGGGCAACGTCAGCTCACCGGTGATGGGCCACACCTACCCGGGTCCCGGCGGGACGATCGGTCCCGCCATGACCTTCGGGTACCTGGCCGCACTGCATCTGGCGGCCAACGCCTCCGCGGCGGTCTGACGTGCCGATCGACCTCGACGAGGCCATCGGCGCCGAGCTCCCCCCCGTCGAGTTCTCCTGGAGCAGCAGCGATGTGCAGCTGTACCACCTCGGCCTCGGCGCTGGCGCCGACCCACTCGATGAGCGCGAGCTGCGCTATCTGGTCGACGACACTCCCCAGGTACTTCCGACGTTCGGCAACGTGGCGCAGACGTTCCACATGACCGAGCCGCCGACGGTGAAGTTTCCTGGTATCGACATCGAACTGTCCCGGGTGCTGCACGCCAGCGAGGCCGTCAGCGTGCCGGGGCCCATCCCGCCATCGGGCACCGGTCGGGCCGTCACCCGTTTCACCGACATCTGGGACAAGGGCAAGGCGGCGGTGATCTGGTCCGAGACGACCGTCACGACGCCGGACGGCGCACCGCTGTGGACACAGAAGCGGTCGATCTTCGCCCGTGGCGAGGGCGGCTTCGGCGGTGAGCGGGGACCCTCGACAGCCACCGAGCCGCCGAATCGCGCCCCCGACGTCGAGCTGGCGATCCCCACGCTGCCGCAGCAGGCGCTGCTGTACCGACTGTGTGGGGACCGCAACCCGCTTCATTCGGATCCCGAATTCGCCTCTGCCGCAGGCTTTCCCAAGCCCATCCTGCACGGGCTGTGCACTTACGGCATCGGCGCGAAGGCGCTCGTCGATCAGTTCCTCGACGGTGACGTGTCGCGCGTCGGCTCCTACGGCGCGCGCTTCGCGGGAGTGCTGTACCCCGGTGAAACGTTGAAGGCGAGCGTCTGGAAGGACGGCGACAGGCTGCTCGCCGTCCTCACCGCGCCGAGCCGGGATGACGCCGTGGTGCTCTCCGGCGTAGAGCTAACCCCAATGGCTTAGCTGTCAGCAAACATGGGTGCGCTTTGGTGCGTTCGCCATGCGCTGCCGTCGTTCGTGCGTCCATCATTCGCCGAGGTAGCTCCGCTTTCGACGACTACGTTGCTGGAATAAGTCGTTGCGCAGTCAAACAGCTCGCAAATTGACGCCGCCCCGCGCGTCCGAGACGGTCCGAAGAAATTGTCCCGTAGGGCTATTCGGGCGGATACGCAGGTGCGATGCCCATCCGGCTGCGGAATTCGCAGCAACGACCTCTCAGGAGCTGCGATGTGCCCGGTACTCTTTGCCGGGCCCGGTGGCTGCAGACGCCACTTGTTTGCTAGATCTGTTTACATGCGTTCGAACGAGGGCTAACGTCGGACTGGTCAACTCCACTCCAGCTAAGGAAATGCCATGCCATCGATTCGCTCGGGTCTCGTTTTCGGAGCCACCGTGCTCGGCGCAGGAGCCATCGCGCTCGTCGGCGCTGGTAGCGCAAGCGCTGACTGCGGCTTGCTCAACCGCCCCTCGCTACCACCGAACTGCGGCGTCCTCAACAGCGGCTACGGCAACAACGGCGTCGCCAACAACCTGTTGTCCCCCGGCGGCCTCAACAACGGCCTCGCCAACGGCGGCGTACGGAACATCGGCGTCGGCAACAACCTGCTGTCCCCGGGCGGCTTCAACAACGGCATCCTCAACCAGGGCTCCTTCAACGGCCTTGCCCCCGGTCTCAACGTCCTCAACCTCGGTACCTTCAACAACGGCATCGCCAACATCGGCACCGGCAACACCGGCATCGCCAACATCGGAACCGGCCACACGGGAATCCTGGGCGGAGTCCTCGGCCCTTAGTAGCGCCCAGAGTATCGACTCGACAAACCGGGTTGAGACGATGGGTTGCACGAGGGGTGCAACCCACCGTCTCACCGGCAAATCGTTTGCCTCAACTCCCGGTCGGACCCGAAGTCGGGCGTAGGTGCAGACGTAGCTCAATCGGGCGACGTTGCGACACTAAATTAGCCATCGATCGGCCGTCGACTACCAGCCGTTAGGTGGTCCCGGGCCATAGCCCAACCTGATAGTTTTCAGAATCAGTGTCATTCCCGCGCAGGGAATGTCGTCATTCTGAACCATTGGGGAGGGTACTTCACGTGAAGATCACCAACGCATTGGCAGCCGCTGCTGCCGTTGCCGCAGCTGGCTCCGTCGGCTTTCTCGGAACGCCGATCGCCGCCGCCGATGATCTGACCACCACGACCA
>NZ_JAVRQA010000505.1:0-3535 GCF_032161845.1 Mycobacterium sp. | reverse complement strand
CATCACCAGCCGCTCGGCCACCTCCTTGTTCGACAACCCTTGTGCGGCAAGCGAGATGATCTCGCTCTGCCGGGCCGTGAAGCGTTGCGGCGTCGCCGCCGCCCGTAATGCAGGAGTCTGGGCCCCTTGGCATTCGACCGCGAGACGCTGGGCAGTGGCGGACGCGCTCGATGCCGCGCCGCGCAACCCGGCATTCTGATAGGCGACGACGGCTTGGGCGGCGGCGTCGGCGGCAGCGATGCGATCGCCGAAAGCCTCGTATTGTCGTGACGCATCGACGAGTGCGTGCCCGCTCCCCGCCGCGAGTGCTGCGGCATGAGCCGCGGCAGCGGGGGCGCGGGGGCCTTGAACTAAACCAGTAAGCTCCGCCAGCCTCGCGGCGGTGGTGTGGTCGCCGAACTGTGTCGCCGTCTGGAGAAGCACGACTTCCCAGGCGGGTCGCCCGCGCTCGGATTCCCGTGCCGCCGCGTCACGCGTGATCGAGATCGCCTGCGACACGGCGCCTTCGGCCACGCACACCCAGGCCTCGGCGATGTACTTCTCACCATCCACCATGCAGGCGTCGGAGTCCTGGGCCCACCACTCGATGGCATCAAACTCTTGACGCGCGTCGGCCGCTCGACCGGTCATGGCGGTCACTAGCGTCAACCACGACCGTCCAAAACACTTCATCATGTGCCCGCTGTCGCCGGTACCGAGGTATGCCACGGCTTCCCGCAAAGAACGCTGCGCCTCATCCAGTGCACCCCGGCTCATCGCGGACATGCCGACAAGCAGGCTATGCCACGACTCCTCAAACGGAACGTCGCGCGTGTCTTGCCGAACCCGGGCACTCACGGCCTCCGATTGCGTCAACGCACCCGCGAGTCGGTAGCCGAAGCTTTGTAGGAAAGCCAACGGGTATCGCAAGTGTGACACCGCTGGAGATCTGTCGGCGACAGCAATACCTCTGTTTACCGCTTTCTCGAGCTCGTCGATGCGCCCAAGGTCGGCGAGTCCGGCGACCAACGCCCAGGCCAGTAGCATTTGTGCGAGCTCATCATCGATGTTGGCAACCAGGGCGGTGGCGGCCGCTGGGACCGAAGCCTTGGCGTTGCCGCGCACTGTGTCGATCAGCGCCCGCAGTGCGGTTTCGATCGCCTGCGGAGGCTCGTCGGCTGCCGTCAGCAACTCGATTTCACTCTCGGCGCGGGCCACTTGACCCAGCACTACGGCGAAGTTGATGGCGCGCAGGATGGCAATCTGGGCGCGCAACGGCCCCGACGTCTGGCCGGCGAGTTCAGCGAGAACGGTTTCGGCGTCGGCGCCACGCTCCTGCCATGTGATGGCCATCGCGCGGACGATCTGCGCACCGATACCGCCGCCCGCCGCAGCCGCGCGTTCGGCCAGGGTTTCGGCCAGCCGCTGATCCCGCAGTTCCATTGCGGCCGCCGATGCCGCGAGGAGGAACGTCGGGTCAGGCGTGAGATCGGACTCTGACGTCAGCATGGCGCGTCGTACCAAATCTCGCGGGTCTGTCGTGGGCTTACGCGCGAGTTCGGTTGCGATGAAACCACGCAGTCGTCGCAGTCGCAGTGAGTCGGCGCGCCGAACCTCGCCGAGCATGGGATGGGACAACCTCATGGACGGCGGTTGCCCGGTGTAGTCGACAGTGATCAGGCCGAGAGATTCGGCCGCAGCGAGCGCGTCGGACCCAACAATGCCAGCCAAAACGTCGGCACTAAGCGGCTCGGTTACCGCGAGCGCGTCGAGCACGTCGCGAACTGCTTTGGGTGCCTCCGCAATTCGGGACTCAAGTAGCTCTGCCAATGTCGGCGACAGCTCGAGCTGACCATCCCAAATCCACACGCCCGAATGCTGCGAGATCCGACCTGCGCTGACCTCAGTGTCGAGCAAGTGGCGTAGGTAGAGCGCATTGCCTTGGGTGTGCTGCCAGAGCCGGCGAGCGCACAGGGAGTGCACCGGACCACCGAGCACGTGCTCCACCAGACCGGCGATCTCCGACAGTGAAAGCGGCTGCAGCTCAAGCCTTTCCAGGTGCTGATCCTTCCAGATGGCCGTAATGGCATCCGGTGGCGACTCTCCCGAGCGAATGGTCAAGATGACCGACGCCAGTCGCCGTGTGACGAGTTGGTGAATGGTGAACGCCGACAGGTCGTCAAGGAGATGCGCATCGTCGACACCAACGACCACCTCACCATCACGTGCGTCGCCGACGAGCCCGTTGACCACCTCCCGCACCCGGCGTAACGGGTCAGGGCCGAAGTCGCTGGCGATGTCGGCGAATGCGCCGAGAGGGACGCTGCGTGACGATGCCGTGCCGACGATCCAATGCCGACGCGCGGTACGCGGACCAAGGCCAGCAATGACTTCGCGGGCCACCCGCGTTTTACCGACACCGGCCGAGCCGGACAACACGATTCCGCGGGCTCGGTCGGCGGTCGCACGCGTGGCGTCGGCGATCACCGCGAGCTCCTCGGATCGCCCGACCAGCGGCCACTGACGGATCACCGGCGAATTCTAACCGGCACAGGCGCTCCACAGCAGAGGTCAAGCAAACCGGCAGCTTCAGGTCCTTCACATTCGCCTGACGAAGCGCTCTATTCGGTCGGTGGCTCCTCGGACGCGGCTGCGAGCTTCGCTTCGGCCACTCGCATGAACGTCGGAAGCGCGGCCTGGTCCACCCCAACACACTCGGCGATCACATCGTCGGCAATCCCGGCATCACGCAACCGGAGCGCGGCCGCATACGGCAAGGGCAACCGACCCAGGAAGTCGGTCCGGCGCGCATCGATGGCCATGGATACGACGATGGACGCCGCGGCGACGTCGGTCTGGGGTATTTCACTACCCCAGTCGGGATCCGACTTCGATACCTCGAGGTGGCGTAACCGACCCTGGCGTAACTGGGGTAGTCGACTACTCCAGTCGACCCACCGCAGCGGACTTAGGTTCCTGGCAACCTCCTGCGAACCCGCAGTGATTGCCCTCGGCGAAAGGACCGCTCCCATGGCCAAGCATGCGAAGCAGTCGTGTGGACAGAAGCGGTTCCTCGCATCGGCGGTGACCGCTGGCGCGCTGGCGGCGGCGGGCGCGGCGCTGGTGGGCGGACCAGTCACGTCGCCACCGTCGCCTCGGGTGGTCCATGCCGCCGTGACATTGGTCGACTATTCGGTCCCGATACCCAATGAGCTGCTCGCGGCATCGTGCGCCGCCACCGACGTCATCTGTACCTTGACGGCAAATGCGCGGGGTACGGACAACGTCGTCGCCCCACCGGCATTCGTCCCGTCGGCCGTCCGCGCGCCCGTGCCCGCGCCGCCCATCGATCCGGTGTTGGCGCGCCTGCTTGGCTTGCCTGCCCAAATTCTGGCCAACCCGCTCAACGTCATCGGGCGGGGCGGCTGGCTGATCGGCGACGCCGTCACCCCCGGCGCGAACGGCGGCTTCCTCATCGGCAATGGCGCCGACGGCCGCACCCCCGGTCAAAACGGCGGCTATGGCGGCCTACTCGTCGGCGCAGGCGGCAACGGCG
>NZ_JAVRQA010000504.1:0-2518 GCF_032161845.1 Mycobacterium sp. | reverse complement strand
ACAGCCCGTCCTACCTGTGGAACGCTGCCACCTGGGAGATCAGCGAGGCGTTGATCCCTTATCTGCCAACGATTCTGGGCGGGCCAGTAGAGTGGGACGACGACGAGACGGTGCGCCGCGCGATCGAAATCCGCGATGGCACCATCGTGAACCCCGACATCCTGGCGTTTCAGAACCGTGCGCCGGAGTACCCGCACCCGCGTATGGACCCCCACTGACCTGCGATGGCGTACCGTCACGGGTATCGAGCCGCCCGGTTTCTCCGGGTCAACATGCTCGACTGAAAAAGGACATCACGATGGTTTCGCCCACGAAGATCCGTTCCCCCTACGAAAACCGCCTCGATTTGATCAAGACGACGATCATGGCTCATTCCAAACTCGACGACGACGTGGCGGGGGACCTGGCCGTTGAGGTTCTCAGTGCGCTGAACTCGATTCCCGCTCAGAGGGTGCGCTGACCAAGGCCTTAACGTCCTCGGCTGAGGTGATGTAACTTCAATCGACACAGCGACGAGGGGTGCTGCGCCGAGGAGTAGACGGTGGATGCGACGCCATTTGGGCACTATGAGCTGCACGAGCTGCTGGGCCGCGGTGGAATGGGCGAGGTTTATCGCGCCTACGACACCAAGACCGACCGTGTAGTCGCCCTGAAGGTACTGCCTCATCACCTCGCCGAGGACACCATCTTCCAGCAGCGGTTTCGCCGGGAATCGCAGGCTGCGGCCAGTTTGAGCGACCCCCACGTGGTGCCGATCCACGGCTACGGGGAGATCGACGGCCGGCTCTACCTGGACATGCGGCTGATCGACGGCAAGACCCTCGGGGACATCCTCGCCGAGCGGGAGGGGCCGATCGACACGGCGCTGGCCGTGAAGGTGGTCGAACAGGTCGGTGCGGCCCTCGACGCCGCGCATCAGGCGAAGCTGATTCACCGGGACGTCAAGCCGTCGAACATCCTGATCACCGGGAGTGAGTTCGTCTACCTGATCGACTTCGGTCTGGCGCGCACCGCGGGCGAGAAGGGCATGACGACGGCGGGCAACACGCTCGGCACGTTGGCCTACATGGCGCCGGAGCGGTTCGACGCCGGACAGAGCGACCCACGATCGGACGTCTACGCGCTGACGTGCGTGCTGTACGAGAGCCTGACGGGCTCGCGTCCGTTCCCCGCGGACAGCCTCGAGCAGCAGATCGCCGGGCACATGACGCAGGCGCCGCCGCGGCCGTCGGCGTTCGACCCGCAGCTGGCGGCGTTCGACGACGTCATCGCCAAGGGCATGGCCAAGAAGCCGGGGCAGCGGTATCAGACTGGCGCCGAGCTGGCCGCCGCTGCCCACCGCGCGCTGAACGCACCCGTGCGCGGCACCGGGCGCTCCGGTCGGCATTCGGCCCGCCGAGTCCCGACGCAGGGCGGCTGGCGACCGTCGCGCCGGATCATCGCGGTCGCCTCCGCGGTCGTCGTGCTCGCGGCGGTGGGCACGTTCGGGGTCGTGCAGTGGCGCAACGGAACCGCGGACGGCGACCCCAGACAGGCCGCCGTCGAGAACAGCACGGTTCCGCCGGACCCGAACCTGCCTGCGGGCGCCGTGGCGTCGATCGCAGCCACGGTTCCGGCGGAGATCAGGGCCTCCGGCACGTTGGTTATCGGCGTCAACGTGCCCTACGCGCCCAACGAGTTCAAGGATTCACACGGGACGATCGTCGGCTTCGACGTGGACCTGATGAACGCGATCGCACGAACGTTGGGGCTCAAACCCGACTATCGCGACACCGAGTTCGACAGCATCATCCCGTCGGTGCAGTCCGACAACTTCAACGTCGGGGCGTCGTCGTTCACCGACACCCTCGACCGGGAGCAGAAGGTCGACTTCGTGACCTACTTCCAGGCGGGCACCCTGTGGGCGCGACGGACGGGTACGTCCGTGGAGCCGTCGGCGGCGTGCGGGCTGAAAGTCGGTGTGGCGCAAGGCGTTTTGCAGGCCACGTAGGAAATCCCGGCCAAGAGCGACGCCTGCGTAGCAGCGGGGCTCTCGCCGATCGACATGGTGGTGTTCACGCGCCAGGACGATCTGACCAAGGCGTTGGTCGCAGGCGAAGTCGATGCCATGTCGGCGGATTCACCGGTGACGGGGTTCGCGGTAAAGCTCAGCGCGGGGGTGCTGGAGGCGGCGGGCGAAGTGACGGACTCGGCGCCCTACGGCTGGCCGGTGCCCAAAGGATCCGGGTTGGCGCAGTCGTTGAAGCAGGGGCTGGAGCACCTGATTCAGACGGGTGAGTACCGGACGATCGCGACTGTCTGGGGCGTGGAGAAGGGTCTGATCGACGCGCCGACCATCAATGGGGCGTCGGGCGGTTAGCGAAGCGCGCCAGTCGGTCGTTTGACGTCGGCTGCACCGGGCACCTCTCCCGCGTGGAGATGAAAGTGCGTCCGGGCTCCACTCACAACCGGCCGAGCTTAACCCCGCCTGACGACACGCGCCGCCCTCAGGCCCGCTGCGCAGCGGCGTCGGCGGCGC
>NZ_JAVRQA010000503.1:0-6057 GCF_032161845.1 Mycobacterium sp. | reverse complement strand
GCTCGAAGCAAAGGAATTTGCCGGTGTTCGTTGAACCCGTCACCGTTGATCCGGAAGACGTCGCCAGAAAGATTGCCGCGAATCCGAAACTCAAGATCCCGCCGCCGCCGCAATGGGTCTTGGATGCCGACAGCCGGGTCGTCGACTACGTCCAAGAAGGCGTGACCAGCTACCAGAAGGCACGAAACTATCTGGCCGCGATGTTCTTCAACGGCACGGTCACATACCTCCCCTTCCGTGCCATCCGGCAGGGCTACCTTCGCCTTTTCGGCGCAACGGTCGGCAAGGACGTCTCGATCATGCGCGGCACGCGAGTACTGGACATCGAGTACTTGACCATTGGGGATCGCACCTCCATCGGGAACGGCTGCTTGCTGGATTGCCGAGGCGGCCTCGCGATCGGTGACGACGTGGTGATCTCCAGCGATACACACATCATCTGCGCCGGGCACGACGTGAACCATCCGGACTTCCTGCCGCTGGCGTTTCCCATCGTGATCGAGGACTACGTGTGGATCGCCAGTCGCGCGATGATCCTGCCATCGCACATCCACCGCGGAGCCGTGGTGGGTGCGCACGCGGTCGTGAACAAGGACGTCGGTGAACTTGAAATGGTCGGCGGCGTGCCAGCCAAGCTGATCGGCAAGCGAGATCCGGATGCGCTGAAGTACGGCTGATCATTCCGCCAACCCCATACCGGAGCGCTGAAAGACCGTGCGGCGGTGACGGGTAGATTCGAAGCGAAACTGCCGTTGATCGAGAAGAGGAGAGCGCGTGGCTGGCCAACCTGCTGTTGCTGACCCAGAAGACATCGCCAGGAAGGTAGCCGCAAATCCGAATCTGAAGATTCCAGCGGCGCCGCAGTGGGTCCTCGACGCGGACGGCCGGGTCATCGATCGCGTGCAAGAAGGCGGCACCAAATACCGGGCGGTGCGCAACTATCTGGCCGCGGTGTTCTTCAACAGCGTTGTCACCCACATCCCGTTTCATGCGGTTCGCCAAGGTTATCTTCGCCTTTTCGGTGCGACGATCGGCAAGGACACGGCCATCATGCGTGGCACGACGGTGTACGACATCGAGTACCTGACGATCGGTGATCGCACCTGCATCGGGAATCGCTGCCTGTTGGATGGCCGCGCCGGCCTCGCGATCGGCGACGACGTGGTGATCGCCAGCGACACGCACATCATCTGCGGCGGCCACGACGTGAACGACCCGAACTTCCTGCCGGTGACGCACATTCCCATCGTGATCGAGGATTACGTGTGGATCGCCAGCCGCGCGATGATCCTCCCGTGCCACCTCCACCGCGGGGCCGTCGTAGCCGCGCACGCGGTGACCAACCGGGACGTCGGCGAACTCGAGATCGTCGGCGGCGTGCCCGCGAAGTTGATCGGCAAGCGAGACCCGGAGGCGCTCAAGTACAGCGGCAAGTTCAAGCCGATACTTGGCTGACGGATCTATCGCTCAGGACCCGCGGAGGTGCCGCTTGATGCGGGTCAGCATCGCGGACATCCCGCGAAGTCGCAGCGGGCTGATCAGTGCCGCCAGCCCCAGGTCGACGTAGAAGTCGTCGGGTACTGCGAGGATGTCGTCGGCGGACTGGTGATCCAGGCCAGTGGCCAGAATCGACGCGAACCCTCGGGTCGTCGGCGCCTCGGCCGGAGCGCTGAAGAACAACCGGACCTCGTCCCGGTCGGCCGCGTCGACGTGCAGGAACAGCGGTGACTGACATTCCGGCACCGGTTCCATCGCGGCTTCGGTGAGTTCGGCCGGTAACGGGGGTAGCTCGTTGGCGAACTCAAGTAGCAACGTCAGCTTGTCCTGACCGACCATGTCGCTGAAGTCCGACACCACCTCGGCCAACGGTGGCGGCATCGAGTCGGTCACGGAGCGAGGCTCGCCCGAGCGACTATCGGTCACGGAGCGAGGCTCGCCCGAGCGACTATCGGTCATGGTGCCCCGGGCTGGTCTCCGACGGCGATCGGCACCCGCACGGTGTTTCCCCATTCGGTCCAAGAGCCGTCGTAGTTGCGCACCCCTGGCAGGCCGAGCAGATGCGTCAGGACGAACCAGGTGTGGCTGGAACGCTCGCCGATGCGGCAGTACACCACCGTCTTGTCGCCGGGCTCGAGGAAGGCATACAGCTGCTCGAGTTCATCGCGCTTGCGGAACCGGCCGCTTTCGTCGGCGGCCTTACCCCCCGGAATCGATACCGCGGTGGGGATGTGACCGCCGCGCAGTGCGCCTTCCTCGGGATAATTGGGCATGTGCGTCCGTTCGCCCGTGTACTCCTGCGGTGAACGAACGTCGATGAGCGGCTGCTTGCCCACGATGCCGAGGACGTCCTCCCGGTAGGCCCGGATCGGGGCATCATTTCGCTCCACGATCGGGTACCCGGAGGTCTCCTTCGACGGCACGTCGAGCGTCGTGTCCCTGCCGTCGGAGATCCACAAGTCGCGGCCGCCGTCGAGCAGTCGGACGTCGGGGTGACCGAAGAGCGTGAAGACCCACAGCGCGTAGGCGGCCCACCAGTTGCTCTTGTCGCCGTAGATCACGACGGTGTCGTCGCGGCCAATTCCCTTGCGGTCCATCAGGGCTGCGAACTGCTCGCCGTCGATGTAGTCGCGCACCCTAGGGTCGTTGAGGTCGGTATGCCAGTCGATCTTCACCGCACCTGGCACGTGACCCACGTCGTAGAGCAGTACGTCTTCGTCGGATTCGACTACCGCCAAACCAGGCCTGCTGAGGTTCGACGACAGCCAGTCGGAGGTGACCAGGCGCTCGGGGTGTGCGTAGGTCTGGAGTTCGGGGCTCGGATCGGGAGGCAATGGCACGTCACCGAGCCTACCCAGCCTCCGGGGTGACGGTCGTGGCCGGCTCAGATTCCTGGCAGGCGCACGAACTGGGCGATCTCTCCATACTGGGTGAGGGCGTGCGTGCTTGCCAGCGGGTTCACCCCGAAGTTGTATTCGACGTAGATCTTGTTGATCTGACGCGCCAATGTCTCTGGGATATCGCCGATCACCGTGTCTTCGAGTCCTTCGATGTCTACCTTCAGCACGTCGATTCGACCCTTGTTGGCGATCACTTCTTCGAGAACGGTCGTCGAGTTGCGGCTCTTCACGACGATCGTCTGACCCGTCGCCGCGCCGACTCCGCCGTATCGACCAGTTTCCTCCCAACCGAATTCCACTTCACCGTCGGCGGGCCCGACCGCGACCTGCTCGAGCGTGTAGCGGTCACGGTACGAGTCAAGATTCGTATGCAGACGTTCGATGTTCGCGGGCAGCGGCTCGAACAGGTACGTGTGCACCTTGGGTCCTCGCGACAGAAAATAAGCCGCGGAGATACCGATGTTCGAGCCGAAGTCGACGACGACCTCGTCATCACCGTCGGCAAGATAGTCTTCCCGACAGAAGATCTCGTTCACCGTCAGCACGTCGTGCGGAGTGAACAGTTGCAGACTCAGCAATCCGGACGGTGTCTTTACCCGAGCGGTGAACGGATAGTCACCAGCCTCGGTCAGATAGCGACGGAACATCTGGACCGGTTGGTCGTAGAGCCGCACCATCTTCAACGCCGCATGATAATGCCTGCGTTCGAATAGTGCCTTTGCTACCTTACCGACGTCGCGGCCACCAATTTGCACGTGAACACCATAGCTGGCCAAACCACGGGGCGCGGTGAACGTGTTCGCTCACTGCAGTGGATTGGCCGCCCACAGGTCCACCAGCGAGAGCCCCGCGTCGTGCAGCAACCGCCGCGTCAGCGGCAGGCCGATCCCGATCACCGCCGACGGGTCTCCGTGCACCGCGTTGACGAACCAGCCGCCGAGACCATCGAGGGTGAATCCTCCGGCGACCTGAAGTGGCTCTCCGCTGTGAAGGTAGGCGTCCAGCTCGTGGTCTGATGGAGTACCGAAAACGACTGTGGTACAGGCTGATTCGCTGAATTGGTGAACGACGGCACCGTCTCGCATTCGAATGACGCAATGTCCGGTGTGCAGCTCGCCCGCGGTGCCTGCCATCAACTGCCACTGACGTCGCGCGGCGTCGGCTGAATGGGGTTTACCCACCAACTTGCCGTTGTGGTGAAGCATCGAATCGCAGCCGATGACGACGCAGTCGGCGGCGAGCGCCGACTCGAGCCCATGGGCGACGGCAGTGGCCTTGGCGGTACCCAACGCGGTGGTGACCTCTGCGGGCGCGGCGTCGGAAGCCAACCGCCCGGCGACGGCATCCTCATCGACATCGGAGACGATCACGAGTGGATCGATTCCCGCCTGGCGCAGCACCTTCAGGCGACCAGGTGAGGCTGACGCCAGGACAACTCGCGTCACCGCTCATCAACGCCGATTGTCTTCGCGCAAGCGCTCATCAACGCCGAACGTGCGCGCGTTCCAACTGGGTGATGCGCTGCCAGCTGACGGCGGAGTACCGCAGCTTGTCCACCGGGAGGCCCCACAGGTTGAGCTCCTGCGGGCCCGGTTCCGAGTGGCCGCCACCACTGCCGGCGAGCACCGTTACCAGCGCGGCGAGATCTTCGTCGCTCGGATTGCCCTTGAGGACCTTGATCTCCGGAATCGACGACGTGACGGGCACGTCGATGGTCATTTCTCGAGGGTCGGAGATCTCGGTGATGTCGACGTCTCTTGACACGGCTGGTCCGTTCTTCGGGGGACGGGGACGGTTACAGCGGGATGTTGCCGTGCTTCTTGGGTGGCAATTGCACGATCTTGCGTTCGAGCAGGCGCAGCGCTGCCGAGATGTAGCCGCGGGTGTGCGACGGCGGGATGACGGCGTCGACGTATCCCCGCTCGGCGGCGACATATGGATTGACCAACGTGTCCTCGTAGTCCTGCTGGAGCTCAAGACGAAGGGCGTCGACGTCGGCGCCTTCCTGGGCCGCTTCCTTGAGCTGGCTGCGGTACACGAAGCCAACCGCGCCGGACGCGCCCATCACCGCGATCTGTGCCGTCGGCCATGCGACGTTGACGTCGCAGCCCATGTCCTTGGAACCCATCACGCAGTAGGCGCCGCCATAGGCCTTGCGGGTGATGACGGTGATCTTCGCGACGGTTGCCTCGCCGTAGGCGTACAGCAACTTGGCGCCGCGGCGAATGATGCCGTTGTACTCCTGCTCGGTGCCAGGCAAGAAGCCCGGGACGTCCACCAGCATGATGATCGGGATGTTGAAGCAGTCGCACGTCCGCACGAAGCGGGCCGCCTTCTCCGACGCGTTGATGTCCAGGCAGCCGGCGAACTGGGTGGGCTGGTTCGCCACGATCCCCACGGTGCGCCCGTCGATCCGCCCGAACCCGATGACGATGTTGCCTGCGTAGCCGGACTGCACCTCGAGGAACTCGTCATCGTCGAGGATGCGGGTGATCACCTCGTGCATGTCGTACGGCTGGTTCGGTGAATCGGGGATCAGGGTGTCGAGCTCGAGGTCTTCTTCGGTGAGATTGTCCTCGATGGCGCCGGGATGCGGCGGCGCCGGGTAGCGCGGCGGTTCAGCCGCACTGTTCGGCGGCAAATAGCTGAGCAGGTCGCGGACGTAGTCGAAGGCGTCCTGCTCGCCGGAGGCGACGTAGTGCGCCGTGCCCGACTTGGCCATGTGGGTGTGGGCGCCGCCCAGCTCCTCCATCGTCACTTCCTCGCCGGTCACCGTCTTGATGACGTCCGGTCCGGTGATGAACATCTGGCTGGTCTGATCGACCATGATGACGAAGTCGGTGAGTGCGGGGGAGTAGACGTGTCCGCCTGCGGCGGCGCCCATGATCAGCGAAATCTGGGGGATGACGCCGGATGCCAGGATGTTGTTGCGAAAGATCTTGCTGTACAAGCCAAGTGAGACCACGCCCTCCTGGATGCGGGCGCCCGCGCCGTCATTGATGCCGATCAGCGGGCGGCCGGTCTTGAGTGCCAGCTCCTGAACCTTGACGATCTTCTCGCCGTAGACCTCACCGAGGCTGCCGCCGAAGACGGTCGCGTCCTGGCTGAAGATGCAGACGTCGCGACCATCGATGGTGCCGTAGCCCGTCACCACGCCGTC
>NZ_JAVRQA010000502.1:0-15465 GCF_032161845.1 Mycobacterium sp. | reverse complement strand
GTTTCTGGCAGTTCAGACATGGCGATGCCCCTGATGCATGGCATCGGTCCCACACTGATCCCGCGACCGCAGCGGATGTATCTGAAATTCGGCGCCCCCATCGCCACCGCCAAGCCCGCCCGCACCTCGGAAGAGGAGTGGGTGGCCACCGTCAAGGACCGCACCAAGAAATCACTCGAGCAGACTTTGGCCGACCTGCTGACAATTCGGCAGGATGATCCCTATCGCGAACTGAGTCCGCGAGCCTGGCGAACTGCAACCCAGCCGCCAACCGAACGCTGAGGAGTGTCGCCGAGTCAGGTCAGCCTGCTGCCGAGTCAGACGATCCGCTTGCCGCGGCGGGCGCGGGCTCGCATGTCCCACAAGTACATCCGATATCCGAGCACCCAGAGATCATGTGGGATGACGTGATCCGCGACGCGGAGGCCCCGCAGTAGCAGGTCGAATCGGCGCTGCTGCGCCGCGGACCACGGCAACGACATCAGCGTCCGAAACTCGGCGGGCAGGAAGCCCGTCGTCACGAACAGGTTGACGGGCCCGGCGAGCTGGCGAAGTGGCGTCGGCAGGAAGGCCAGCGCAGCGACACCGCGAAGGTGCTCACACACGGGCGGGTCGATCCGCAATTGGTCAAGCGAACGTTTCCAGTACTCGTCGAAGGCTGCTCTGTCAGCTGGCCACATGGTCATCCGGACCTGCAGTGTGGTGCCCAGCCGCTTGGCGTCGGCGTAGACCGCGTCGGCGGCGACGTCGTCGAGGAGTCCGTAGAGGAACTCGTGCATGTCGACGTAGTACCGGTAGAGGCACGCGGCCACCCATAGTTGCAGCTTTGGGTCGAAGGCGTTGTAGGACAACGGACTCGATGCTGTCGACCGGACCATCGCGTGGACCCGGTCGACCTCGGAGCGGATCAGTGCGCGGTCCGAGTCGGTGCCCATCGTCGCCGCCGCAAGATACGTGCCGGTGGTGCGGGCCCGCTTGAAGGGATGCTCGAACACGTTACCGCTGGGCACGGGGCTCTCGACGACGCCGTATCCGACGCCCGGCGAGGAGAGTTGCATGATCACGTTCGCCGCGGGCAGCAGCGCCGCCGCCGGATTGAGGAGGTCGACGACCCGGGTCGGGCGTCGCGGTGGGCCCAGCCTCATGCGGTCGAGTACACCACTCGTGAGACGCTGCCGGGGTGTTTGCGTCGACATGCCGCGGCCGGGCTGTCGGCCTCGCGGTGGGATACCTGGCCGACCTGGTGTGGGCCGACCCACGCCGGGGTCATCCGGTGGCGGCGTTCGGCTCCGCCGCGTCGGCCCTGGAGCGGCTGACCTACTCCGACGGGCGGGCGGCAGGCGTCGCACATACCGGAGTGCTGCTCGGTGGGCTCGCCGCGCTCGGCGTAGTGGCCGACCGCGCGGCCGCACGACGAGGACCCGGCTGGAACGCGGCGGTGACGGCCGCCGCCACGTTCGTCGCGCTGGGCGGAACGTCCCTGGCGCGCACCGGGGCCGACATGGCCAACCGCCTGGAGTCCGGCGACGTGGACGCCGCGCGCGCACTGGTGCCCTCGCTGTGCGGTCGCGATCCCGCCTCGCTGGACGAGGCGGGAATCGCCCGCGCCACCGTGGAATCGGTGGCCGAGAACACCGCCGACGCCCAAGTGGCGCCGCTGTGGTGGGGTGCGCTCGGCGGGGTGACCGGGTTGCTGGTCTACCGGGGCGCCAACACGCTAGATGCGATGATCGGGCACAAGTCGCCGCGGTATGCGCGGTTCGGCTGGGCAGCAGCGAGATTCGACGACGTTGCGAACTACCTGCCGGCCCGTCTGACGGGAATCCTGGTGACGGTCTGCGCTCCGGTCGCGGGGGGCTCGCCGGGCGAGGCGCTGGCCTCTTGGCGCCGGGATGCCGCGCGGCACCCCAGCCCCAACGCAGGGGTGGTCGAGGCGTCGTTCGCCGGCGCGCTCGGGGTCCAGCTGGGTGGACCCACGCAGTACGCGCATCGTCTCGAGATCCGGCCGACGCTGGGGGACGGCCGACCACCGAATCTGGTCGACGTCAACCGATCGGTCCGGCTCTCCCGTGCCGTTCAGGCCGCGGCAGCCGGCACTGCCGTGCTGGTTACGACCGTCTGCCGTAGCGGTCGGCGAGCTTCTGCTCCGTGCTGAGCGGGGCGGTCGAGGCGGCCCGGGTTTCGGTCTGGGCCTTCTCCCGACGACGCTGCTTGAGCTCCGCGAAGACGAAGTACCCCACGCCGATTGGCGCGATGATTCCGAACGCGATCCACTGGATGCCGTAGGAGAGGAAGGGGCCTGCGTCGAGGTGGGGCAGGCCGATCACGCCAAGCCCGCCCGGCTGGTCGTCGATGAGTTGGAGGTAGGACCCCGCCAACGGAACGCCCGTCACCTCGGCGACCTGGCCCGTGTTGATGGAGTACACCTGTTGAACGCCGTCCGCGCGGAACGGGTTCTTGCCGACGGCAACGGGTTCGGAGTCGCGCAGCCGTGCGGTGATCGTCACGGTGCCGGTGGGCGGCGCGGCGAAGTCGGGAACGGCGGTGCCCTTGTCGGGTTTGACGAAGCCGCGGTCGACGAGGACCGTGGGGCCGCCGTCGACCTTGAACGGCAGCAGCACCTCGTACGCCGGATCGCCGTTGATCGACCGCAGCCGGACCAGGACCTGGGCTTCGGGTTGGTATCTGCCGGTGGCGGTGACCTGGCGCCACTGATCGTCGGGCGCCGACGAATCCTGCTGCGGCAGAACGGTCGTCACCGGTACCGGCGCCTGGGACAACGAGTTCGAGATCTGGGTGTTCTCGCGCGAGGTCTTCGTGTTCTTGCCAAGCTGCCACGGGGCCAGCACGGTGAAGCAGAGGTACGCGAACGCGATCACGACGACGTAGAGCGCCAGCCACTGCGGCTTGAACAAGAACGTCAAACGCCCCATCAGCTGGCGACCCCGCGCTCGGCCAGTTGATCGTCGACCCAATCGTGTAGCCCGGGCAGCGATGCCTCGATGACCGCGAAGGTCTCCTCGTAGTCCGCCATGGACCCGTAGTACGGGTCCTCGACGTCCAACGGATGGGCGGCCGACCGGGGATCGAACGAGCGCATCATCCGGAGGCGCGTCACGGGCACCCCGAGATCCCGCAGAATGCGGACGTGGTTGCGCCCCATGGCGACGACCATGTCCGCTGCCAGGTGATCCTCGCCGACATGCGAGGCCTGGTGCGACGTCGGATATCCGTGTGCGCGCAACACCTGTACCGCGAGTTCGTGGGCGGCGTTGCCGACGTGCCAACTGCCGGTGCCCGCACTGGTCACGCGCACGGCGTCGGCCAGACCGCGTTCGGAGATCTGGTGGGCGAACATCTTGTCGGCCATCGGGGAGCGGCAGATGTTCCCCGAACAGACGAAGGTCACATGAAGGGGCTGAGTTGATTCCCCGGGTCGCTGCGCTCCTGCCCTCCGCTCAGACACCGAGGACCTCCCTGAGGTCGGCCATCGTCGCCACGTGTTTGAAGGCGCTCGTCGAGTCGGGACCGTCGAAGTCCGAAGCGCCGTAACCCCATTCGACCACCACGGTGTCGATGCCGTGCACTGCGGCGCCCTCGACGTCGTGGGAGCGGTCGCCGACCATCAGCACCCGGTCCGGCAGCGGTCCGAGTTGAGCCAGCGCGTGAGCAACCACGTCGGCCTTGGCCGACCGGGTGCCGTCGGGGCTGGCACCGGCGATCACCTCGAAGTGGGCGTCGATGCCGAAGTGCTCGATGATCTGCCGGGCCGTCAGCTCGTTCTTCGACGTCGCGACCGCCAGTCGCACACCCGCGGCGCGAAGGTCGGCCAAGAGGTCGGGGATCCCGTCGAACAAGCTGTTCATGGCCCAACCTCTGGTGGTGTAGTCGGCCCGGTACGCGGCGAATGCCTCGGCTGCCTGTGCACCGAGTCCCATCGAGGTGAGGGTCTGATGCATCGGCGGCCCGACGATCAGGCCGGCGAGGTCACCGTCGGGCGCCGGGGCACCGATTGCACCCAGTGCCTGCAGGAAGCTCGCGACGATCCCCGGGGCGGAATCGGTGAGCGTGCCGTCGAGGTCGAAGATGACTAGCTGGGGGCTCACCGCTCCATTGTCTACTGTCTTGTTGTGGGTAGTCTTCCCCGGTCACCGGGAGCGCAGGGTCGCGGGGTTCCGCCGCGGGCCGGCGCGCGCTACCACGGAGATCAGGCCGCAGCCGAGGGGATGCTCGACTTCGCGGTCAACGTCAGGGCCGCGGAGCCGCCGTCGTGGCTGTTGGAACGTCTTTCGGCGCGGTTGCGCGACCTTGGTCGCTACCCGGGTGAGACCGACTGGCGACGCGCGGTCGACGGCATCGCCGCCCGGCACGGACGTCACCCCGAGCACGTGCTGCCGCTCGCCGGTGGGGCCGAGGGCTTCGCCCTGCTGGCCCGCCTGAAGCCGAGGCTGGCAGCGTTGGTGGCACCGTCGTTCACCGAACCCGAGGCGGTGCTGACGGCAGCCGGGGTCCCGATCAGCCACGTCGTCCTCGACGCCCCGTTCACGCTCGCCGGCGCCGCCGTGCCCGCCGACGCCGACCTGGTCGTCGTCGGCAATCCCACCAACCCGACGGGCGTACTACACGCCCGCGACGAGATCCTGGCGCTGCGCCGTCCTGGCCGGATCGTGGTCGTCGACGAGGCCTTCGCCGACGCCATCCCCGGAGAACCCGAGTCACTGGCTGCCGACGCGTTGCCGGACGTCGTGGTGCTGCGCAGCCTGACCAAGACGTGGTCACTCGCCGGCCTGCGGGTCGGTTATGCGCTCGGCGCGCCGGACGTCTTGACGAGAATGTCCGCCGAGCGCGCGCACTGGCCGCTTGGAACGTTGCAACTGGAGGCGATCGCCGCGTGCACCTCGCCAGCCGCGGTCGCGGAGGCCGAGTCGGTTGCCTGCAGGCTGCTGGCGTTGCGCGGCGAGATGGCCGCCGGATTGGCAGCAGCCGGGTTCGACTCCGTCGACGGCCGGGCCCCCTTCGTCCTGTTCCGAGTGCCCGATGCGGCGTTGATGCGGAAGCACCTGGACATCAAGAACATTGCCGTGCGTCGATGTGACACCTTCGTAGGACTCGATGGGCAGTATCTTCGGGCGGCGGTCAGACCGGAGTGGCCGACCCTGGTCGAGGCTCTCGTCGACGCGACGGAAGGGGAGGTACTGCGGTGAGCGCGCGGCTGTCCGACGTCATCGATGTACTGGAAGACGCCTACCCGCCCGCCCTGGCGGCGGAGTGGGACTCCGTCGGTCTGGTTTGCGGCGACCCGTCGGAGACGGTCGAGTCGGTCACGATCGCGGTCGACGCAACACCATCCGTCGTCGCCGAGATGCCGGACCGCGGCCTTCTCCTCGCGCACCACCCGCTGCTCCTGCGCGGCGTCGACACGGTGGCGGCGAACACGGCGAAGGGTGCGGTGCTGCACCGTCTGATCCGCAGTGGCAGTGCGCTGTTCACCGCCCACACCAACGCCGACTCGGCATCTCCGGGGGTGTCGGACGCGCTCGCCGAGGCGCTCGGCCTGATCGTCGAGGACGTGCTCTCGCCGATATCCGATGGGACCCGTCTCGACAAGTGGGTGGTCTACGTGCCCATCGGGGATGGCCGAGGGGACGTCGACGTGGTGCGCGAGGCGATGTTCGGGGCCGGCGCAGGCACGATCGGCGATTACTCGCACTGCAGCTGGACCGTCGCGGGCACCGGTCAGTTCCTGCCGCACGACGGCGCCTCACCCGCCATCGGCACCGTTGGGGCGGTCGAACACGTCTCGGAGGACCGCATCGAGGTCATCGCGCCCGCTGGGCGGCGGGATGCGGTGCTGGCCGCCATGCGCGGGGCGCATCCCTACGAGGAACCGGCCTTCGACGTCATCGCCCTCGCGGCGCTGCCATCCGACGTCGGCATCGGTCGTATCTGCGCGCTACCGAACCCGGAAAGCCTGTCCGCCTTCGTCTCCCGAGTAGCGCACGGGCTCCCCGCGACGTCGTGGGGCGTGCGGGCAGCTGGCGATCCGGAGGCGGTGGTGTCACGGGTGGCGGTGTGTGGGGGTGCGGGCGATTCGCTCCTCGACACCGTGGCGGTGGCGGGCGTGGACGTCTACGTCACGGCCGACCTCCGGCATCACCCGGCCGATGAACACCTGCGTGCCTCCGACGTCGCGCTCGTCGACGTCGCACACTGGGCGAGCGAGTACCCCTGGTGCCATCAAGCGAAGGCACTGCTGCGAACGCACTTCGGCGATGCGCTCGACGTGCGCATCAGCCCGGTCCGGACGGATCCATGGAATCTAGCGAAGGACACGAACACCACATGAAAGCCGAAGAACTGCAACAGCGTTCGGTGCTCGAACTTGCCGGGGTAGACGCCGAGCTGAGCCGTCTCGACCATCGCGCCAAGCACCTCGAGGAGCAATCACGGCTCGATGCCGTCCAGTCCGAGCATCGCGCGGCGAACGACGTGCTCGCAACCCTTGGCATCGCGCTGGAGGACCTCGACGGGCAGGTCACCAAGTTCGAGAGTGAGATCGACTCGGTGCGCAAGCGCGAGGACCGCGACCGCGGGTTGCTCGACGGCGGCACGGTCGACGTCAAGCACGTCGCCGAGCTGCAGCACGAACTCGAGACGCTGCAGCGACGCCAAGAGAGTCTGGAGGATTCCCTGCTCGAGATCATGGAGCACCGCGAGAAGCTGCAGGGTGACCAGGCTCGGCAACTGGGTCGAATCGACGAGCTCCAAATGGACCTCAGCGCAGCGGTTGCCGCGCGGGACGAGGCCATGCAGGTGATCGACCAAGCTCGACGGCAAGCGGAATCTCGTCGCGACGAGTTGACCGCGGCGCTGCTTCCCGAGCTGGTGGCACTCTACGAGCGTCAGCGGAAACTCGGCGGGGCCGGAGCGGGGCGACTGCAGGGTCGACGCTGCGGTGCCTGCCGCATCGAGATCGACAGGGGAGAGTTGGCGCGCATCTCTGCCGCCAAGGAGGACGAGGTGCTCCGCTGCCCAGAATGCTCCGCCATCCTGGTGCGGGTCAGGGACTTCAGCGAATGAAGGTCATCGTCGAGGCCGATGGTGGATCGCGCGGCAACCCCGGCCCTGCCGGCTACGGTGCGGTGATCTGGTCTGCCGACCGTGCCCGCGTTCTCGCCGAGAGCAAGGCCTCCATCGGCCGTGCGACCAATAACGTCGCGGAGTACCGAGGTCTCATCGCAGGGTTGGAGCAGGCGGCCGAAATTGGGGCCACCGATGTTGCCGCGCAGTTGGATTCGAAGCTGGTCGTGGAGCAGATGTCGGGCCGCTGGCAGGTCAAGCACCCCGACCTGATCCCGTTGCGGCAGCGCGCGGTGGAGTTGTCGCGCGCATTCGACGCCATCACCTACACGTGGATCCCGCGGGCCAAGAACGCACATGCCGACAGACTGGCCAACGAGGCCATGGATGCGGCGGCAGAGGAATCGGCGCCGAAACCCGCGGCCGCCGAGGTGGTCTCACCGGCGGGCTGGACCGGGGCCCGCGGCGCGCCGACCAGCTTCCTGCTGTTGCGCCACGGGCAGACCGAGCTTTCCGTGAACCGCCGGTATTCGGGACGGGGCAATCCGCCGCTGACCGAACTCGGACGGCGCCAAGCCGATGCGGCCGCCCGCTACCTCGGGCAGCGGGGCGGCATCGCGGCCGTCGTCTCGTCACCGCTGCAGCGGGCCTACGACACCGCGACGGCTGCGGCCAAGGCTCTCGGACTCGACGTGACCGTCGACGACGACCTGATCGAGACGGACTTCGGTGAGTGGGAAGGGTTGACGTTCGGCGAAGCGGCGCAACGAGATCCGGGTGTGCACGGCGAATGGCTGAGCGACACCAGCGTGTCGCCGCCGGGCGGCGGGGAGAGCTTCGACGCCGTCGCGCACCGGGTGCGGCGGGCCCGCACCAGGATCATCGCCGAACACGGTGATGCGACGGTTCTGGTGGTGTCACACGTGACGCCGATCAAGTCGATCCTGCGGTTGGCGCTCGACGCGGGCCAGGGCATCCTCTACCGCCTGCACCTCGACCTGGCCTCGCTGTCGATCGCCGAGTTCTATCCGGACGGCGGCTCGTCGGTCCGGCTCGTCAATCAGACGGCGTACCTCGAGTGAGGCTGGGCAACAGGACATCGTCCACCAGTGCACGCACCGTCTCGTCGGTCGGCAGTCGCTGCGAGACCACCGAACGGAACACCAGGTAGCCGGGCAGCAGATCCCAGATTTCGGGGTTGATCACCGCGGCGTCGATCTCCCCCCGAGACACGGCGTCACCGAGGACCTCCTTGATCAGAACGTTCCGGTGATAGACGAACTTGTCCTGCATGACGGCGCTCAGGGCTGCACTGTGTGACATCTCGTTCAACACCGCCCTCATGGTGGCCGCGTGCACTCGGGAGTCGTGGCACACCGTCGCGCCGATGGCCAGCAGGTCGCCGCGCAGTGACCCCGTGCGGGGTGGGATCGCCGACTCGCGGGTCCCTTCGATGAACGCTGCAAGCACCAGATCCGCCTTCGAGGGCCACCGTCGGTACATCGTGGCCTTGCTGGCCTTGGCCTCGGTCGCCACCGCTTCCACCGTCAACCGGTCGTAGCCGTGCAGTTGCAGCAGTCGCAGGGTCACGGCCAACAGCTCGGCTTCTCGCGCGCTCCACGGACATTCCGGCGCCGAGGGCGAGGGCTCCGCGGAATCTGAGAGCACAAAACCACCTCCTTGTCACTAGCAAGATACAACTTGCACCGGACCGTACGGTACCGTACCGTTTCTCAGGTCGCCCTTAGTTCGACTAAGGACGGTCACCGGGTTGGAGCCGCGTCGCCGGCTGTCGAAAGGCGTACGGGTGAAAAGGTTTTCGATCGGTAGCCTGATCAGGCGTCGTTGGACGGTGGTCGTGACGGTGATCGTCGTGGCGGCCGCCGGCTTCGGTGTGTATCGGATGCACGGCATCTTCGGCTCGAACGACGTCGTGTCGTGGCCTCGCGCCGATTCGATCGAGAACAGTGACTACAACCCCAAGCGCGTCCTGTTCGAAGTATTCGGCAGTCCCGGCGCGGTGGCGACCATCAACTACCTCGACGAGCATGCCCAACCGCAACGGGTCGACGACACGCCGCTGCCCTGGTCGCAGACGTTGACGACGACTGATCCCACGCTCTACGCCGACCTTCGCGCCCAAGGCGACGCCGACTCGCTTACCTGCCGCATCACCGTCAACGGCATCGTCAAGGACGAAAGGTCCACCAGCAACGTGAACGGCTACATCTCGTGCCTGGACAAGTCCGCGTGAGCGACCATCGCGTGGAGGAACCGGTCGAGCATTCGAAGGTGGCGCGCAACATTCGTCGATTCGCCGTGCCCATCGCCATCATCTGGGTCGCGATCGCCGCGCTGACGAACGTGTTCGCCCCTCAGCTCGAGGTCGTCGGAGCGGCTCACTCGGTGGCACAGAGCTCTCCCGACTCGCCGTCGCTGAAGGCGATGATGCACATCGGCCAGGTCTTCGGCGAATTCGATTCCGACAGCAACGCCATGATCGTCCTCGAAGGCGATCAACCGCTGGGCGCCGACGCCCACCAGTACTACGACACCCTAGTGAAGAAGCTGTCGCAGGACACCAAGCACGTCGAGCACATCCAGGACTTCTGGGGTGATCCGCTGACCGCGGCGGGCTCGCAGAGCAAGGACGGCAAGGCCGCTCTGGTGCAGCTGTACCTGAGGGGCAATCAGGGCCAAGCCATGTCCAACGAGTCGGTCGACGCCATCCGCAAGATCGTGGCCGACACTCCGCCGCCGCAAGGGGTCAAGGCCTACGTCACCGGGGCCGCGCCACTCATCACCGACAACTTCGAGGTCGGCAGCGACGGCACCGAGATGGTCACCCTGCTGACCTTCGGGGTCATCGCGTTGATGTTGCTCGTCGTCTACCGCTCGTTCGTCACCATGCTCCTGATGCTGGTGACCGTCCTCATCGAATTGTCCGCTGCCCGTGGGGTCGTCGCCGTTCTCGCGAACTCGGGCGTCATCGGGCTATCGACCTACACCACGAACCTGCTGACGCTGCTGGCGATCGCCGCGGGCACCGACTACGCGATATTCGTCGTCGGGCGCTATCACGAAGCGCGCTCCGCGGGCGAGGACCGAGAAGCGGCGTTCTACACCATGTTCCGCGGGACGGTGCACGTGATCGTCGGTTCGGGGCTGACGATCGCCGGGGCGGTGGCGTGCTTGAGCTTCACCCGGCTGCCCTACTTCCAGAGTCTTGGCGTGCCTGCCGCAATTGGAGTGCTGGTGGCTCTGGCTGCCGCGCTCACCCTCGGTCCCGCCATGCTGGTGATGGCCAGCCACTTCGGGCTGTTGGAGCCCAAGCGAAAGGTCGGCACCCAGGGGTGGCGCCGCATCGGCACCGTCATCGTGCGGTGGCCTGGTCCCATCCTCGTCGCGTCGATCGCGCTGGCCCTGATCGGCCTGCTGGCCCTACCGGGGTACAAGACCAGTTACGACGCCCGCCCGTATCTGCCCGACTACGCGCCTGCCGTGGTGGGCTACGCGGCCGCCGAACGCCACTTCTCCGAGGCCCGGCTGAATCCCGAGCTGCTGATGATCGAATCCGATCACGACATGCGAAATCCCGCGGACATGATCCTCCTCGAGCGCGCCGCCAAGGCGGTGCTACACACCCCCGGCATTGCCCTGGTGCAGTCGATCACCCGGCCGCTCGGCACGCCGATCAGTCACAGCTCCATACCTTTTCAGATCAGCGCGTCCAGCGCGAGCACCATCATGAACCTCAGCTATCAGCAGGCTAGGGCTCAGGACATCCTGAAACAGGTCGACCAGACGTCGAAGTCGATCGACATCCTGCAACAGCAACTCGCGCTGCAACAGGCCAGCGCCGCCGCGACCGACGAACAGGTCAAGGCCTTCCACGACACGGTCTCGACGATCAACGAGGTGCGCAACAACATTGCCAACTTCGACGACTTCTTCCGTCCGCTGCGCAACTACTTCTACTGGGAGCCGCACTGCTTCGACATCCCGTCGTGCGCGGCATTGCGGTCGGTGTTCGACACCCTCGACGGCATCGATCAACTCAGCGATCAGTTCGGCAAGATCACGGCAAGTCTGGACAAACTGAATGCCCTGCAGCCGCAACTGGTGGCGCTGATCCCGCCCCAGCTCGCCGTTCAGGAAGCCAACCGCGACCTGCTCCGGTCGAACTACGCGACCACCGGGGGCACCAACGCGCAGAGCCAGGAATCGTTGAAGACCGCGACCGCGATGGGCAAGGCCTTCGACGATGCCAAGAACGACGACTCCTTCTACCTGCCTCCGGAGGCATTCGACAATCCCGACTTCAAGCGCGGCCTGAAGCTGTTCCTTTCCCCCGATGGCAAGGCCGCCAGGATGACCATCACCCATGAGGGCAATCCTGCGACGCCGCAGGGGATCTCGCACATCGATGCGCTCAGGAATTCGGCGTTCGACGCGCTCAAGGCAACCCCGCTCGCGGACGCCAAGGTGTACGTGGCCGGAACCGCGGCGACCTACAAGGACATTCAGGAAGGCGCCACGTACGACCTGATGATCGCCGCACTGGCCGGGATCAGCCTGATTCTGCTCATCATGGTCTTCATCACCCGGAGCCTGATTGCGGCGTTGGTCATCGTGGGCACCGTCGTGCTGTCCCTAGGTGCATCGCTCGGGCTGTCGATACTGGTGTGGCAGTACATCTTCGGCATTCAGTTGTACTGGGTCATCATCCCACTCGCCGTCATGCTGCTCCTCGCGGTGGGAGCCGACTACAACCTGCTGTTGATCTCCCGATTCAAGGAGGAGATAGGGGCGGGCCTCAAGACCGGCACCATCCGCGCCATGGCGGGCACCGGCGGCGTCGTCACCGCGGCAGGCCTGGTGTTCGCCGCCACCATGTCCTCGTTCATCTTCAGCGACCTGGTGATACTCGGCCAGATCGGTACCACGATCGGCTTGGGCCTGCTGTTCGACACGTTGATCGTGCGGTCGTTCATGACGCCGTCCATTGCGACCCTCCTCGGACGCTGGTTCTGGTGGCCGCTGAACGTGCGCACACGCCCGGCCAGCCAGATGTTGCAGCCCTATGGTTCCCGCATCTCCGTGCGCCGACTGCTGTCGCCTGAGAACAAGGGCGCCGACTCAGGCGTGTAGGTGTAGCCGTTCGCCGTGCGGGCCGAAGATCGCGACGGCCTCGACGGCTTCCTCCACGACGCCGAACCAATGCGGGGTCCAGGTCGAGAATTCAACGGCCTCACCGGGTTTGATGGTGAAATCGCGATCGCCGAGGATCAGCCGCATCCGGCCGGAGAGCACGTACACCCAGTCCTGACCGTCGTGCACCGGCAGCTCGTCGGGTGGGGTGCGGCGTCGTGCACTCACGCGAATCTTGAACGCGTGCAGGCCGCCTGCGGGCCCATTGTGCGTCAGCGGCCAGTACGTCACGCCATGACGGGTCTGCGACGCGCCCTTCACCCGCGGATCCTCGGCGTCGGGTGCGCGCAACAGGTCGTCGGTGCTCACCGCAAGCGCTGCCGCAAGCCGGGGCAGGTGATCGAGGGCCAGTCGGCGCTTACCGGACTCGAGCCGGCTCAACGTCGAGACGTCGATGTCGGCCCTGGTGGCCACCTCGTCGAGCGTCAGGCCGCGCTGAGTGCGCAATTCGCGCAGTCTGCGCCTGACCCGTAGGTCGACGTCGTCGGTGCTCTTTGCCTCCATGGCAAAAGATGTTGGCAGATTGCCCGTTGGTCGGCAAGGTGGTTGCCATGGAGTTCGAGAACACGGAATGGGATTGCGTCGTCGTCGGCGGCGGTGCCGCGGGTCTGAGTGCAGCACTGGTGCTGGGCCGGGCGAGGCGCCGCACGCTGGTGGTGGACGCGGGCCGCCAAAGCAACCTGCCCGCGTACGGTATCGGTGGACTGCTCGGATACGACGGCCGACCGCCCGCGGAGTTGTACGAAGCAGGCCGGGCAGAGCTCGCAAAGTACGACCACGTCGAGTTTCGGCATGGGGAGGTGACTGCAGCGGCGGCCGACGATGGCGGCTTCGTGGTCGAACTCGCCGACGGCAGCCGACATCGCACCAGGCGGGTGCTATTGGCGACGGGTATGGACTACCGGACGCCGCAGATTCCCGGGCTGGCCGAACTGTGGGGGAGGTCGGCCTTCCACTGCCCGTTCTGTCACGGCTGGGAGATGCGGGACCAACCCGTCGCAGTGCTCGCCAGCGGCGATCGCGCCGAGCACCTGGCGCTGATGCTTCGCGGCTGGACCGACGACATCGTCGTGCTCACCAACGGACCGGCAGGTTTCGCTGCCGACGTGCGGATCGACGAACGCGAGATCGCCGAATTCATCTCCGAAGCAGGCGAACTGGTTGCAGTGGAGTTCACCGACGGCGACAGGCTGGCCCGCCGCGGCGTGCTGGTGGCCTCGTCGTTGCGTCAGCGGTCGAACTTGGCAGCCCAACTCGGAGTCGCGACGGCACCGCCGGGGCCCGTCGCCGAGGACGCCGTCGAGATCGATGCCTTTCATCGCACGTCCGTGCCTGGGGTGTTCGCCGCCGGCGACGTCAGCGCGGGCATGCCTCAGGTCGCCGCTGCGATCGCAACGGGCTCGCTGAGCGCCGCGGCCGTCGTCCAAAGTCTGCTCGCCGAAGACGTCGGCCTGCCCGTCCCACCGTGGCCCAATCTGAAGGAGATCGCACATGTCAACGCATGAAACGGATCAGACTGCGCAGGAGTACTGGGACGCGCATTACGGTGAGCGCGAACGCATCTGGAGTGGACGCGTCAACGCTCAGCTGGCCGCGGTGGTGGCCGACGTTGCACCCGGCCGGGCGCTCGACCTCGGTTGCGGGGAGGGCGGTGACGCCGTGTGGTTGGCCGAACGCGGCTGGCAGGTCACCGCAGTCGACATCTCCGAGACGGCAATGAGCCGCGCCGCCGCCGAGGCTGAGACCCGCGGCGTCCGTGATCGGATCGACTTCGAACGTCACGACCTCTCGGACAGCTTTCCGGAAGGGACCTTCGACCTGATCTCGGCGCAGTTCCTGCACTCCACGGTGCGGCTCGAGCGGCCCCAGATCTTGCGCGCCGCGGCGAACGCCTTGGCGCCAGGTGGACTGCTCGTCATCGTCGACCACGCTGCGGCTCCGCCCTTCTCGAAGAAGGTGCCGCATGACCACCCGTTCCCCACTCCCGAGGAGGTGCTCGCGGAGTTGGATCTACCTGCCGTGGGATGGAACAGGGACCGCGTCGAGGTGGTGGACCGGGAGGGGACCGACCCCGATGGTCAACCCTTCACCTGGCGCGACAACGTCATGGTGCTGAGGCGATTGGCCTGAGCGTCTAGGGATTGAGCTGGGTGAGCCGCACGCTGTTGCCCGACGGATCTCGGAAGCCGGAGTCGATGCCATACGGCATCTGGTTGGGCGGCTCGTTGTAGTCGACGCCGCGGGCGGTGAGCTCCTCGTACTTGGCCTGAACGTCGTCAGTGGTGAGGAACACCGTGCCCGCGAAACCCTTCGCCGTCAGGTCGAGCACCTGCTTGTGGGTGTCCTCGTCCATCATCGGCTCGCCGGGTACGGCCATCAGCACGATGCTGACGTCATCCTGTCCTGGCGGCCCGACGGTGAGCCACCGGAAGGCGCCCATCTCCTCCGGGAATGACACATCTTCACGCACCTCCATGCCGACCTTGTCGGTCCAGAACTTGAGTGCGACTTCCTGATCGTGAACCCACAGATGGGCACATGCAATTTTCATCACGGGCCTGACGCTACGGTCGGTCGTCGCGGCCCGTCTTCTCCCCGTGTGCTCTTTTCACGCGGCTGTCGGATTCGGCGGGCAGGAGCGCAGCGACCCGGGATTGAGGGAGCGGCCGGGTGTCGCGCGCCAGGACGCAACTCGGCACCCGCACCCGGCTGGCCGCCGGTGGCAGGCTGGCACGGTAGGCCGCAGGCGGTTTCCCGTACACCCGCGCGAAAGTGGTCGTGAAGGATCCGACGCTCTGCAGGCCGACCATCACGCAGATGTCGGCGACCGAACGATCCGTGAAGCGCAGCAACGAAGCAGCCCGTTCCAGTCGCCGGGTCTGCAGGTAGGCGCGCGGGGATTCACCGAACGTACGGGTGAACATGCGGGAGAAGTGGGCCCGGGACAGCCCGGCCGCGGCAGCGAGGTCGTCCACCGTGATCGGCTCGGCGTACCTGGCGTCGACCAGGTCCTTCGCGCGGAGCAGATAGCGGGCCGGTGGCACCTGCGGCATGTCGATAAGAGTACGGTGATCTGCGCGGACGAGTTGGCCGGGCGGCCGCGGGTCCCAGTCTCGACTGGGATTCGAGGAAAGTCCGGACTTCACAGAGCAGGGTGATTGCCAACGGCAATCC
>NZ_JAVRQA010000501.1:0-4992 GCF_032161845.1 Mycobacterium sp. | reverse complement strand
AAGGTGCGCTCGCTGTCGAGGCTTTCGAGCAGCTGGTTGCAGTAGGCCTGCTGGTTCTTGCTCAACGTCAGCCCGACGACGTTGACGTCGTACTTCTCCATCGCGCGCTGCAGTGTCAGACCCCAGCCGCAACCGACCTCGAGCAGCGTCATGCCCGGCTTGAGATCGAGAGAATCGAGGTGCTGGTCGACGTTGGCGATCTGCGCCTCGGACAGGGTGTCCGTCGGGCTGGTGAAGTAGGCACAGCTGTACTTGCGCGTCGGATCCTGGAAAACCCCGAAGAAGTCGTCCGACAGGTCGTAGTGCGCCTGGATGTCCTCGAAGTGAGGAGTCATATCCTTGGTGCCGGTTGAGTTATCAGACATGTTTCTCCTGCTTGGCCTTTCTCGTTACTGCAGATCGGGTGCGCCGATGGTCGTCGTCGTGGGCCCCCGTTGTGACGGACCCTACCCGCGGTGTGGGGCATCGACGTGCAAACTCGCCCCTCAAGCGGTACAGATTACTGGTCAGTAGGCGGCCGACGCCAAATCGACCGGTGACTTCGTCAGGGTGAACTGGTTGATGTCGGCCTGGTGCTGGTGGAACAGCTTCGCGCAGCCGGTTAGGTACCGCATGTAGCGGTCGTAGACCTCTTCGGACTGCAAGGCGATGGCCTCGTCCCTGCGGGACTCCAGCGCGGCGGCCCAGATGTCGAGCGTACGGGCGTAGTGCGGACGCAGCGACTGCGTCCTGGCAACGGTGAAGCCGGCCGCGGTGGAGAGTTCGTCGACCAGTTCGGGCGTGCACAGCTGACCGCCGGGGAAGATCTCGGTGATCAGGAACTTCACGAACCGCGCGAGTTCCATCGTGAGCGGGATGCCGTTGGCCCGCGCGTACTCCATCGACATGCCGGTGATGGTGTGCAGCATCATCACGCCGTCGTCGGGCAGCACCCGGTAGGCCATCTTGAAGAAGTCGGGGTAGCGGTCGAAGCCGAAGTGCTCGAAGGCACCGATCGACACGATCCGGTCGACGGGCTCGTCGAACTGCTCCCAGCCGTTGAGCAGCACCCGCATGGAGCGTTGGCTCTTGGAGTCGGCGAACAGCTTTTCGACGTGCGCGTGCTGGTTCTCGCTGAGAGTGAGTCCGATGACGTTGACGTCGTACTTCTCGACGGCCCGAAGCATCGTCGCGCCCCAGCCGCACCCGATGTCCAGCAGCGTCATCCCCGGCTCAAGGCCCAGCTTGCCAAGCGACAGGTCGATCTTGGCGTACTGCGCCTCTTCCAGCGTCATGTCATCGCGCTCGAAGAAGGCACAGCTGTAGGTCTGCGTGTCGTCGAGGAACAACCGGTAGAAGTCGTCGGACAAGTCGTAGTGTGACTGCACGTCGTCGAAGTGTGGAACGAGTTCGGCCATTTCAGGGGCCCGCCTTCCGGGTGTTGGTACACGAAACCCGGTGGTCTGAGGGATTCGCAGCTAACGCTACTGCGCTTTTGTGAATGCGACGGATGACGCAGCCGTGCGCCGAAGCGCCTATTTAGCCAGAGTGAACTGGCAAACGTCGATGTAACCCTCGTGGAAACCCTTGGCGCATCCGGTGAGGTAGTGCATGTAACGGTCGTAGACCTCTTCGGACTGGACCGCGATGGCCTCGTCCTTGTGCGCCTCCAGTGCGGCCGACCAGGTGTCCAGCGTCCTGGCGTAGTGCTTCTGCAGCGACTGCGTTCTGGTCAGCGTGAAGCCGCCCCTGGTCGCAAACTCGCCCGCCATCTCGGTGGTCGGCAGGTATCCACCAGGGAAGATCTCGGTGAGGATGAACTTCACGAACCGCGCGATCGAGAACGTCAGTGGCAGCCCGGCCGCGGTCATCTGGGGGAGCGTGAGCGCGGTGATGGTGTGTAGCAACATCACGCCGTCGTCGGGCAGCGCCTTGTAGGCCATGGCGAAGAAGTCGTCCCAGCGGTCCTTGCCGAAGTGCTCGAACGCGCCGATCGAGACGATCCGATCGACAGGTTCGTCGAACTGCTCCCAACCGTTGAGCAGGACGCGCTTGGTGCGGGGGCTGTCGTGCTTGGCGAACTCGCTCTCGACGTGCGCCTTCTGGTTCTCGCTCAGGGTCAGGCCGACGACGTTCACGTCGTACTTCTCGATCGCCCTCAGCATGGTCGAACCCCAGCCACAGCCGACGTCGAGCAGCGTCATGCCCGGTTCGAGACCCAACTTGCCAAGCGCCAAGTCGACCTTGGCGAGCTGGGCTTCCTCCAGCGACATGTCGTCGCGCTCGAAGTAGGCGCAGCTATAGGTCTGGGTGGGGTCGAGGAAGAGACTGAAGAATTCGTCCGACAGGTCGTAGTGCGCCTGTACGTCCTCGAAGTGCGGCTTGAGGCCACCCTTCTTGCGGGTAGTCGACATGGTGGAGAATGCCTTCCTGGCTGATCAAGGGCTCGGCACGGTCGCCGATGACTCGCGGAGCCCCTCATGTTCTCAATCGCGCACTCTACGCCGCCCGAGGCCGCCAGCCGAATTGGTCGACGACCGGCCCCGCGCCGCGTCAGGGGACTTCAGCGAACGTGGTCTTCAGTTCGCCGACGATGTCGTCCCACAGCGGTTCGGGCAAGTCGTGGGCCATTCCGTCGAACAACACCAGCCGGGACCTGCGGATGGCCTTGGCTATTGCGCGGCCGCCAGCTGGGCGCATCAACTTGTCCGCGCGACCGTGAATCACCACGGTCGGCGCGGTGATCTGCTTGTCGTAGGAGAGCAGGCTGCCGCTGCCGAGGATCGCGCTGAACTGTCGCGCCACCCCGGCCGGGTAGTACGACCGCTCGTAGAACTCCGCGGCGTCGGCCACCATCTGGTCCTCGGGGACCGGGTAGCCCGGGCTGCCGATGATCTTCCCGACGCGCACGGAGTTGGCGATCACGCCGTCGCGTGAGGTGTCCTTGGGCCGCGTCGTCACCGCCCGCAACTGCTTGGGGCCTGGCGGAGGCAGCAGTGCCTGATTGTTGCTCGAGAAGATGACGGCCAACGTCTTGGTGCGCTGCTGATACCGCGCGGCGAAGATCTGCGCGATCATCCCGCCCATCGATCCGCCCACGATGTGGGCCTTGTCGATCTGCAGGTGGTCGAGCAGCGCCGCGGCGTCGTCGGCCATGTGTTCCAGCGTGTAGACCGCCTCGTTGCGCAGGCCGAGCTGGGACCGCATCATTCGCGGCAGCAGCTTCGCTCCGGTATGACGGCCCTCGACCTTGCTGGAGAGCCCGACGTCACGGTTGTCGTAGCGGATGACGCGCAACCCCTGGTTCACCAGGCGTTCGCAGAAACCCTTGCGCCAGAACAACAATTGCGCGCCGAGCCCCATGATCAGCAGGACGGCGGGGTGGTTCTCGTCGCCCATGTCCTCGTAGACGATGTCCAGCTCGCCTGACTTGGCGGCACCCGTACGGACGTTCATAGATGCTCCTCGCGCAAGCGCTCGTCGGCCATCAGCCGTCCAACTCGTCGGTGTGCTCGCGGCTGACCTCGACCATGAAGTTGGCGAAGTAGCCGGTCAGTTGCGGGTCGGTCATCATTTGCCACTTGGGCGCCAGCAGCTTCAAGTAGCGCTCGACGTAGAGGAACTGCTTGCCGATGAGGACGAGTTCGCGCGGCAGCTTGACGTCGTAGGCCTCGGCCAGCGTCGAGAGCTGCTTGCCGATCTCGGCGTAGGACAGATCGCCCAGCGACGTCATCGTGAGCGGAGTGGCAAATGCCTCAAGGTCTTTCGCCGCTTCACCCTCCGGCTTGACGTTGCCGACGGCACCCATCAGGACGACGATCTTGCCTGCCGCCGCGTGGTCCTTCGTCACCAGTAGCGCGTACACCAGCTCGCGCAGCAGCCACCGGGTACGGGGATCGACGCGGCCCATGATGCCGAAGTCGAAGAAGACGATCTTGCCGTCGTCGTCGACGTAGAGGTTGCCCGCGTGCAGGTCGCCGTGGAACAGGCCGTGGCGCAGGCCACCCTCGAAGACGCTGAACAGCAGCGCCTTGACCAGCTCAGTGCCGTCGAATCCCTTCTTGCGGATCGCGGCCACGTCGTCGATGCGGACGCCCTGGATGCGCTCCATCGTCAGCACGCGCTCGCTGGTCAGATCCCAATACACTTGCGGCACACGGATGTTCTTGCCAAGCGGCGAGGCGTGCATGTGCGCCACCCACGCGTCCATCGACTGTGCTTCGAGGCGGAAGTCGAGTTCCTCGGCGAGGTTGTCGGCGAAGTCGGCGACGACGTCCTGGGCGCTGAGGCGTCGCCCGAGCTTGGCCAGCTCGACCAGTTGCGCGCCGCGCTTGAGGATCTGAAGATCGGCGGCCACGCGGCGGCGGATGCCGGGCCGCTGAATCTTGACCACGACCTCCTCGCCGGAGTGCAGCGTCGCGTAGTGCACCTGGGCGATCGACGCCGAGGCGAAGGGCTCCTCGTCGAAACTCTTGAACAGGTTGGCCGGATCGTCGCCGAGCTCCTCCTTGAAGAGCTTGTGCACTTGTTCGGTGTTGGCGGGCGGCACCCGGTCGAGGAGGGTGCGGAACTCGCGGCTCATGCCTTCGCCGAAGGCGCCGGGACTGGACGCGATGATCTGGCCGAACTTGACGTAGGTGGGGCCCAGATCTGCGAACGTCTGCGGGATCTGCTTGATGATCTTCTGCTGCAGCGAGCCGCGGCCGACCAGATTGCTGACGACCCGCGCGCCGGTGCGGGTGATCTGCCATCCCGTCACGCCGATGCGAGCGGCCTCGACCGGTAACGGGACCCGGTCCAGCCGGGCTACCTCGCGGTGCTTGGTGGTTGTCATGCCAGCCAGTGTCTCAAAAGTGCCGGTCAGGCGGAAATTTCGTGTGGTCCCCGTCACACCTTCTGTCGTAGTGAAGTACGGTGTTCGCCGTGACCGGCAGTGCCGGTTGTTTCGAGCTGGAGTTCGATACCGAGAGGTCAGCGTCGTACTTTGCCGACAAAGAGTTCGGATCGCTGGCG
>NZ_JAVRQA010000500.1:0-9674 GCF_032161845.1 Mycobacterium sp. | reverse complement strand
CCGATCGCAGGGCAGATCACGGGAACCGCCCTGACCTCCGACGGGCGTCTGATTGTCACTTCGTCGACGGGAAGCGGGTCATCGGTAACCAGTGTCAACCTGGCCGACGGTACCGGTGTGGGGTCGTCGTCCCTCGGATCGGGAACGCCGATCGGAGCGATGGTCATCGGCAGCGACGGCCGGACCGGTTTCCAGTTGGCGATGGTCGATGCCCAGTCGGCGAAGCTGTTCGTCGTCGACCTCACGGGAGTGCCGGTCGTGCTGCGAAGCATTGCAATCGACGGCACGGCCTCGGTACCGGCGCAGTCGATCGCCGATGGCGACGCCATCTCCGTGACGACCGCGAAGGACGGCAACACGAAGGTGACCGTCATCGACACGGCACCATTCTTGGTCAGCTAGGACGGCTCCGTGGCGGGCTCGTCGCCGGCCTGCTTGGCGGCCTTGCGACGCTTCAGCCACTCGATCAAGATCGGGGCGACCGAGGCCAGCGCGATCAGGATGAAGATCGGCTCGAGAAGCTTCTGGATGATCTCGAACTGGCCTAGGCCGTAGCCCAGCAGGGTCAGGCCGACGCCCCACACGACCGCGCCGATGACGTTGAAGAGCGTGAAGACCCCGTAGCGCATCTTCGCGGCGCCCGCGGTGATCGGTGCCAGCGTCCGCACGATCGGCACGAACCTGGCGAGCACGATCGCGAAGGGGCCGCGCTGTTCGAAGAACGCGTGCGCCTCGTCGAGGTAGCGCTGCTTGAGGAACCGCGCCTTCGGCTTGAACATCGAGGTGCCGATGCTTCGACCGATGAAATAGCCAACCTGGCCACCGAGGATCGCGGCGACCGGGATGAATATCAGCAGCTTCCACAGGGCGAAGTCACCGCGGTCGACGTTCTCGATGGTCTCGTGGCCCGCGGCAATCATGCCGGCCACGAAGAGCAGGGTGTCGCCGGGCAGCACGGGGAAGAGCACACCGGACTCGATGAAGACGACGACCAACAGACCGATCAGCGCCCATGCCCCGAAGTACCCAACGAGGATCGACGGGTTTAGGAAGTCTGGCAGCAACGCGAGGTTGGTGGTGGTCATGGCTAGTCAAGATACCGGCGTGGCCTGATGGTCGCGGAGACTGCGCTCGCAGTCGGCACTCCTCGCACCGTCGGGAGCCAACTGATGCACCGACCGCGTCCGAGAAGTAGGTGCCCAGCGGCTGGGACCTCGACCACCTGGGTGGCTACCCAGCCCCGTCCTCTGCGTCGGCGTCCGTCTCGACGTGAAGGGTGCCGGACCAGCCGCTCATGGACCCTGTATTGCAACCTCCAAGTACGCCGTCCATCTGCACCTGGATGACGTGGCGTCCGGGTGATGTCTGGATGAAGTAGCCGCCGTCGTTCTGTCCCGGCTGGACTATGTTGCTGCCCCATTCGTTCCCGTCGATGAATATTCGCGCCCTTCCGGGAGCGCACGCTGGCGGGTTCGGGTCGGCGGTGAACGAGACGAACAACGGCCCCGTAGTCGGCATGGACAAACCCTGGGTCTTCTTATCGCACGTCTGACTGAAGGGCTGTGGACAATCCACCGCGTAGTGTCTGTCGGTCTTTTGAGCCGAAGCCGGACTTGCCAACGCCAATGCCGTACATCCGACTGCCGCGGCCAGTGCAGCCGTCGTGGCAATCGTCTTTCGAGCGGATTCTTGGAAGTTGTTCATCGGAGTTCCCCTTGAGTTGAGTGCCCCTGAGGGCGTGGGTTTGACGTTATTGACGGACGGTCGCAAATAAATCGGGTGTTTCCCTACGATTGGCTTGGAGGCCAGCGGTAGGGAAACACCTGATTTATCGGTCGCGTTCACGAAATACCGTCGAGTGATGCCAGAACTCCGCCGCCCGCGCTCCTTCGCCGTCGGAGGATTCGTCCCCGTCCTCGCATGCGCTGCGACCGTCGGGGCACTCGTGGGCTGCGGGCAGTCGGATACGGGCGGCGGATCCAGCCTTCGTGACGCCAAGTCGTCCGCCTCGTCGATCGCGGCTGCCGGTGACGAGTCCGTCGCACCGATCGACGCGTGTGCGCTCCTCTCGCCGGACGACATCTCCGCGTTGCTGGGGGCGCCCGTCGAAGGCGCCTCATCGGATTCGCGATGCGTGTGGGAGAACCCCGACAACCTCGAATCGGTGAGCGTGGAGATCGGCAGTCCCGACACCGCAGCCAACGGCACGCTGCGGCCCCCAGAGCCGGGGCTCGAGAACATGTACACGCCCGGGCCGGACGGCATGCGATTCCTCGGACCGGGATCGGTGGAGTTCGTCGCCGGTGGCCGGTCGAACACCGTCCAGGTGGCGGTTCTCGGCATGATCGGCGATGGCAGCGCCAACGATGCCGCCGTGGACCTCGCGCGCAAGATCGGGCCGCAGATCACCGAGTAACCACCCTCGTTGCGCCGTGACCGCGGCTAGGTTCAGTCGCTCTGCTGACCGTTTGCTAGATATGTCGCACGCGATACGCAGAATCTGTGAGATGTTTTCTGTGTGATGCCTGGCAACGTTTCTCGCCCGCGAGAGTCGCTGGAAATCACCCGCCTTCTGGACGCTGCGTCGTCTGCGCCGGCGGCGCTAATATTCGAGGGCGAACCGGGTATTGGGAAGACGACGGTCTGGCTGACGGCCCTGGACGAGGCGCGCGAACGCGGCTTCCTGGTGTTGTCCACCAGGCCTACGGCGGCGAAGTCGGTCATGGCCTACACGGCCCTTGGAAACCTGTTGGGGTCGGTTTCGCCGTCGGTATGGGCCGACCTCCCCGGGCCCCAGCGCCAGGCTGTAGACCGCATCATGACGCGCACCCAAGACCCGGATGACCATCAAGCGGTGACCGATCAGCGCGCCATCGCCGCAGGTTTCTCTTCGGTCGTCGACCACCTTGCCCGGGAAGGCCCGTTGCTACTCGCGATCGACGACTTGCAGTGGCTCGACTCGTCGAGCGCGCGCGTCCTCGATTCGGTCGTCCGTCGACTCTCCGGTCCCGTCGGCATGCTCGGCGCGGTGCGTGCGGCACACGCGTCCTCCGTCTCCTGGTTCCAGCCACCCAAACCCGATCGGATTCAGCGGATCGGCCTGCGCCCCCTCAGAGTCGGAGGTCTGCACGCGGTCATCTCGCAACGCCTCGGTCGCTCGTTTCCACGCCCTACGATGCTGCGCATACACCAGACGTCCGGCGGAAACCCCTTCTACGCAATCGAGTTGGCGAGGTCGATCAACGAAGGCGCAGGCGGCAGTGGGGACGTCCTGCCACGGTCTCTGGCCGAACTGGTCGACCACCGCATCGACGGCGTTGGCGATGCCAATGAAGTCGCTCTCCTAGCCAGTTCGTGCTTAGCGGCACCAACGGTCGACCTCGTCGCGGCTGCGGTCGACACCGACGTCGGCAGCCTCGTTGAGTTGCTGGAACCCGCGGAAACGCAGGGAATCATCAGCCTCGACGGCAATCGCATCCGCTTCGGCCATCCGATACTCGCCAAGGGGGTCTATCAGCGGGCTTCCCCCGCGGCGCGCCGCGCGATGCACCGCCGCCTGGCTGAGCTCATCGACGAGCCCGAATCACGGGCCCGGCATCTTGCGCTGGCGACGACGACCGGCGACCTGGCGACGTTGACGGCGCTTGACGCCGCAGCCGACATCGCGCGCAGCAGGGGCGCACCAGGGGCGTCCGCGGAACTCGTCAACCTCGCGCTGACGCTCGGCGGGGACACCACGGAGCGTCGAATTCGGTTGGCAGGTCTGCACTTCAATGCTGGAGACTCCGAACGCGCCCGCGGTCTGCTCGCAGAGACGATCGCGTCGCTCGAGCACGGTGTGCTTCGAGCGAGGGCACGCTATCTGCTCGGTGTGGTGCGGATGTTCGACGACAGTTTCATCGAGGCCGCGGACCTTCTGCAGCAGGCCGTCGACGAGGTCGGCGACGACCGGGCTTTCCGGGCCGAATGCCTCAATCTCCTTGCGTTCGCCCAGATCAATTCGGGGCGTGCGGTCGAAGCCGCCCAGCGCATCGACGAGGCCGTTGCACTGTGTGATTCGCCCCCTCTGAGCCATCTTCTGAGCCAGGCCCTGAGTATGCGGACCACTCTGCGCTTCATGCTGGGGGAGGGACTCGACCGGGCCGCTTTGGACCGCGCAGTCAGACTGCAGGATCCCGGCGTCAGTGTGGCGATTGCGATTCGTGCCAACGTGCAGAGCGCTTTGCTCGCCGCGTGGAGCGGTGAACTCGACCGCGCGCGGGATGAATTCGCCGCCATCAAGCGGCGCTCCATCGAACACGGCGAGGACAGCGAACTGATCTTCATCAACTTCCAAAGCGGCATCCTCAGTGTCTGGCGCGGAGAGTTCGACGTGCTGGCCGCGGAGGCCGAGGAAACGATGGAGCGCGCCCTGCAACTGAACGGGGACGTGCCGCGCTACGTTGCTCTGACGGTGAGGGCGCTGTGGGCGGCGCATGCCGGCGAGGTCGAGGTCGCTCGCCGAGCGTGTGCTGATGCCCTTTCGGCTGCCCTCAGGTCCGGCGCGACCAACCTCGCCCAATGGCCCGTGATGACAGAGGGTTTCCTCGAGGTCTCGCTTGGCCGCTACGAAGAAGCGCTTGCAGTTCTCGAGCCGCTTCTCACCGGGATCTCGCTGACGCCGAGGGCCACGGAGATCATTTCGGCGTGGTTCCTGCCCGATGCCATTGAGGCCATGGTTCAGCTGGGCCGTCTCGATGATGCTGAGGTTTGGGTGAACAGGATCGAGGACAACGGAATTCGACTGGACCGACCGTGGATGCTTAGTGTTGGAGGGCGATGCCGTGGCATGCTGCAGACCGCCCGCGCGGATCTCGTCGGCGCAATGACAACCACCGAACGAGCCATGGTCCAGCACGACCGGGTACCGATGCCCTTCGAGCGAGCCCGTACGCAGCTCCTCCTCGGTCAACTGCAGCGCAGGTTGCGTCGACAGGATGAGGCCGCGTCGACACTGACGGCGGCGCTGGCCGACTTCGAACGGCTCGGCACGCCGTTGTGGGCGCAACGTGCCCGCGATCAGCTGGCAGGTCTCGACGTCGGGGTGCGGCACGTGGCGACGCTGACTCCCGCAGAACTTCGCATTGCACGGCTGGCTTCCTCCGGAATGACGAACCGTGACGTCGCGGCGACACTATTCGTCAGCCCGAAGACGGTGGAGGCCAACCTATCTCGGGTTTACCAGAAGTTGGGCATCCATTCGCGGGCCGAGCTGGGCAGTCGCACGGCCGAGCTCTCCGACTGAGGTTCACGGATTGCGGACGCAGTCGTAGGTGAGGGGGACATCCGCGCCGAGTTCGACGACCTCGAACGCATCGGGGGGGATCGCGCTGAATGATCCTGAGTCGATGCCCAAGTCGGCCCACTTCGCGATGCTCGTTCGGTCGTCGGCGAAGGTGAGTGCGATCTCGCCGCCGTCGGAGAGGAACATCCCGTACTTCTTGAGTGCCGCCAGGATCACCTTCTGGGACGCGCCGAAGCCGGAGTCGTCGAAGTCGGACTTGAGGCGGAGGCGCACGCCGTACGGAGGAGCGTTCGGGTCGGTGCTCTCCGGTCCACCCGCGTGCGTGGCGGGCCGGACGTAGACATCGGCCTTCATCCGGTCGTTCGGAAGGATGAAGCGCAAGGCGTGGTCGACGCCGCCTGCGGCGACCTCGTCGGCGGTCGGGGTGAGGCCGGCGATGGGAAATCCCGCGGCGTCGGCGCTGGTGCACTGATCGCCGCGCAGTGTCTCCGGATAGCTCTTGCCGAGGTCCCATACGAAGAGGCCCATGGCGGTGACGTCGTCACCCTCTTTGTTGCCCTGGTAGACCTCGTACAGCTTGTCGTCATTGCGATCGACGACGAGCAGGTGGCAGTCCTGTTGCGAGACATCGCAACTCAGATCTTCTGAGCCCTCCATGTTAGCGTTCGCCGGGACTGGAATCTGGGCCGGGACCTCGTCACAGTCTGGCCCCCCGTAGCAGTAACCGTCGATGCCGATGACCTGTGCGCGTGGGGTGGCTTCGTCGGCGAAGAAGATTGGGATCGAGAAGTCCGTCTGGAACACGTTGTCGTTGCCCCAACCGCCGAGGCGGGTGAGTGTCGCGATGATTGAATCGCTGCGGTCCGACCTCTTCACGCTCGAGACGTCGGTGGTCCATGGCTGTTCGCCACTGAACAAGCCGCCCGTTTCGGGGGTGGGCCGCCCGCTGCTCGGCGTTGCCGTGGAACGTCGATCACCCTGGATGACAGTGCTACTCGCGCACGCCGTAGACCCAACGAGGAGTGTCACGCTCAGCATGATGATGGCGTGGCTGCGCACGCTGGCACGAATTTGCATGAAAGTCCTCCGATTCGCACTACGGCCCGAGACGAGCGTCGACGGCAGGCGTGAGCCGCTGGGCGGTGAGGCCGGCGCGCTGACAGGTTTGGGCGACGAGGTCTGCTGAGTCGGCGGTGAACACGCCGAAGCACACGTCGTCAGCGGGGACCGCGATGATCGTGAGGAGTCGCACGGTCGAGCCCGCCTCCGTGGACGTCGACGCTGCACAATCGTCGAGCGTGGCGGCGGTGTCAGCGATCGGCTCCTTCGCCAGTCGCGGGCTGTACCACTCGACGAGGTAGCACGGAACCGCTGTGGCGTGGGAGCTCATCAACTCGACGCTAATCCCGCGCGGAGGCGAAGAAATCGGGTGTTTCCCTACGTGAGGGCGTTCCGCTGGGCTTCTGCACGCCGACGGGTCGGGATTAAACTCCAACAATGCCCACACACAAGGCGGTCCAGGTGGCGTCCGCGAATCAACCGCTCTCCTTGGTCGACGTCGAGACCACCCCGCCGCCGCGTGATCACGTGCGAATCGCCGTCGCCGCGTGTGGCGTGTGCGGCACCGATCATGCCTTCGTCAGCGGCGGCTTCCCCGGACTGTCATGGCCCGTGACGCCGGGACACGAGATCGCGGGCACCATTGCCGAGGTCGGCGACGGCGTCGAGGACTTCGGCGTGGGTGACAGGGTGGCGGTCGGCTGGTTCGGCGGCAACTGCAACCGGTGCGCGCCGTGCCGTCGGGGCTTCTTCATGCAGTGCGAGCGCCTGCAGGTGCCCAGCTGGCAGTACCCGGGCGGTTATGCCGAGTCGGTGACGGCGCCGGCTACGGCGTTGGCCCGCATCCCCGATGCGCTGTCGTTCGTCGAGGCGGCGCCACTTGGCTGCGCGGGCGTGACGACCTTCAACGCGCTACGGCGTACCAGGGCGGTGGCCGGGGACCTGGTCGCCGTGCTCGGTATCGGGGGCCTCGGCCACCTTGGCGTGCAGTGGGCGAGGGCGATGGGATTCGAGACCGTCGCGATCGCCCGCGGTGCCAAGAGGGCCGACGGCGCCCGCGAACTGGGTGCACATCACTACATCGACTCCAACGAGGCCGATGTTGGATCGGCCCTTCAGAGTCTTGGCGGCGCGAAGGTGGTGCTTGCGACGGCGGCGAACTCCGTGGCGATGGCGGCGACCGTGGCAGGGCTCGGACCGGAGGGTGAGCTCGTCGTCGTCGGCGTCACCCCCGAGAACCTCCCGATCAGTCCGCTCGATCTGATCAACGCGGGCCTGTCCGTCACCGGTCATCCGTCGGGCACTGCCCGCGACGTCGAGGAGACCATGCACTTCGCAGTGCAGACGGGCGTGCGTCCCGTGGTCGAGGAACGGCCACTCTCCGAAGCCGCCGAGGCGTACGAGGCGATGGACACGGGCAAGGCGCGCTACCGGATGGTCCTGACGGTTTAGTGCCGGCGGGTCAGCCAGTCGATGCGGCTACCGAGTTCGGCGCGGGATTTGATGTCGAGCTTGCGGTAGATGCGGGCGATGTTCGCTTCGACGGTCTTCGGGCTGATGAACAGCGCGGCGGCGACGTCGCGGTTGGTCTTGCCCGCGGCAGCGAGTTCGGCGACGCGTTGTTCGGACGGCGTGAGCACGCTCTTGCGGCGAGGCCCGGTGTGATTGCGATCCAGTTCGGCACGGGCCCGATCGGCCCACATCGGGACGCCCAGCTCGTCGAATGTCTCCAGCGCATTGGTGAAGGCCGCGGCGGCAGCGTCCTTGCGCCGATGGCGGCGCTCGACCTGGCCCAGTAGCAATTGGGTGCGACCACGTTCGAAGGGCATTGCGAGCCTGTCGCATTGAGTCACCGCGTGCTGGGCGGCCAGTAGCGAGCCGTCGATGTCCCCGCGGGCGGCCAGTACCATCGCTCTGCTCCGCGCGCCCACGGCGAGCATCCACGCGCGATCCAACCGACGGCCGTTGCCTTCCAAAACGTCGGCGAGCCGCTCGGCGTCGTCGAGTCGGCCGAGGTTGACCATCGCCTCGACGGCGTCGGGCACGAACGCCGCGGCGACGATCTCGGTCGCCTTCGGTGCACCGTCGAGCCTGGCGAGCAACGGTGCGGTTGCGGCCAACGTGGCCTCGTAGTTCCCAAGTGACAACTCGAGGAATCCAAGAGTCGTCAACGTCCAGACCACCAGCAGGTTCGCTCCGCAGCGTTCGCTGGCGGCCAGCGCGGTGGCGATGTCTCGACGCGCGACGTCGACTCGGCCGGCGTATGCCGCCACGGCAGCCCGAATGGTCGTCGCCACGAAGAGCGGGACGTCGCCGCCCAGATAACGCGCCCGCTCAGTGGTGTCCTCGGCGATCAGGGCGGCGTCGGTGAAGTTACCGCGCCAGATCTCCAGCAGTACGGCGTGTACGGCGACGAAGATCAATTCGTTCTCCTCGCCGCGTTCGATGCAGCGCCGCCTAATGTTCGCCATCTCGTCATGGGCGTGATCGAGGTGCCCGGTCCATGCCAGCAGCATCGCGTTCTGCATCCTGGGGCGAAACGCCATCGGCATGTCGGCATCGACGTCTTCCAACGCCTGTGCCCGAACGAGTCGCATCTGGTCGAGGCCGTCGCCGCGGAGAAAGCCGAGAATCACCCGTAGCCCGAGCGCCTGACCTAGCAGGATCGGCTGCCCGAGTCGCTCGGCACGGGCGATCGCTTCGTCGATTCGACGGGCGGCGCGGCCGAATTGGCCCGCGTTGTATCGGGCGTAGGACAGCGTCACCAACAACTCCGTCCGCAGCCTCGTGTCGTCGCCGGTTTCGTCGAGCGCTGCCTCCAACACCCCGGCAGCCTCGAGAAAGCTGTCTTCGAACAGATGCACGAATCCCAGCAGGTTCGACGCCTCCGCGCGCAACGCACCTGGTTCCATCACGGTGATGACGTCCTCGAGCAGCAGCCTCGCCCGCGTCGCGTCACCGTTGCTGAAATGGTGATTCGCCGCCTGTAGCCGACGTCGCGGCGTATCGCCACCGAGCCGGATCGCCAGGTCGACGAACTCGGCGGCGGCGGCGGGTGCTCCACGTGAGCGTGCGGACTCGGCGGCGGCGTCCAGTGAATCCATCGTGGCGTCATCTCCGCTGGTCGCGGCCAGCGCGAGGTGCCGCGCACGAAGTTCAGGTTGATCGACGGTCGCGGCAAGGCGCCGATGGATCGCACGTCGTCGAGCAGGCGCTGCCAGGGTGTAAACCCCCTGGCTCAGCAAGGGATGGGTGAAGCGAATGCGCTGGCCGTCGATCGCGACGATGCCCTTGTCCTCGGCCTCTTCGAGCATTTGAGCCACTCGGTCGC
>NZ_JAVRQA010000499.1:0-14549 GCF_032161845.1 Mycobacterium sp. | reverse complement strand
CGTTTCCACCGTTGCCACCACTACCGGCGACGGCGCCGCCGGAGCCGCCGGAGCCGCCCGTTCCGCCGCTGCCGTTGCCGAAGCCGACATCTGAACTGTTGCCGCCGTTGCCGCCGTTGCCGCCAGTGCCCACCAGGGCGCCACCGGGACCGCTGTCGCCGCCGTCACCGCCAACGGCGCCGAATCCACCGGAGGCGTTGCCGCCGGTACCGCCGTTACCGCTGTTGCCGGCCAAGCCGGCGTTGCCACTGTCGCCGCCGGCCCCTCCGGTAGCCGTGAATCCACTCGCGTTGCCGCCGTTGCCGCCGTCGCCGCTGTTGCCGATCAACCCGGAGTTGCCGCCGCCGCCGCCAGCACCACCAGTACCACCGAGAAATGCGGACACAGCACCGTTTCCGCCGTCACCACCGTCGCCCGCCACTAATCCGCCATTGCCTCCGGTGCCGCCGTCGTGGGTGCCACCAAGCAGGTCGGGTGCGCCGTTGCCGCCGCTACCGCCGGCGCCGAGCAGTCCAGCGTTGCCGCCATCGCCACCACTGCCACCGAGCAATCCCGCGCCCCCGCCGCTACCACCGTTGCCTGCGTTGCCAAGCACGATGCCGCTATTACCGCCAGTACCACCGTCACCGCCCAGCAAGCCGCCAGCCCCGCCGCTGCCGCCGTCGCCGATCAGACCGGCATTGCCACCGTGGCCGCCCGTGCCGACCAACAACGAGGTGCCGCCGCCGCCGCCGTCGCCGAACAGCAGTCCGCCGTTGCCCCCATTGCCACCGTTACCGCCGACCGAGAGAATGCCGCCGTTGCCGCCGTTGCCAATGAGGCCAGCGCTACCGCCGTTGGCGAAGAGGCTGCTGCCACCGCTGCCGAACAGCAATCCACCGTTGCCGCCGTTCTGGCCCGGCAATAGGCCGGGGGCACCGTTGCCGATCAGCAGACCGCCGTTTTGACCAGGGAGGAATCCGTTACCTATGAGGCCACCCGTGAAGATCAGAGTGAATGGATTGCCAAGAAGGGGCGCCGTCAACGCGTCACCCAGGCCAATGACCGCTCGCGTCCCACCGATGACGGCGACTGTCCCCTGATTGAGACCGCCAATGGTCAATTGGGTAGTGCCTGTCAATGCAGTGCAGAAGATCGTCGGGCATGGCGGAGCGGGCGCTGCGGCTGCTGTCCCGGTGCCAAAACCGCCGACCAATCCCGCCGTGACCGCTGCGCCGACGATCGCGGTGCCGGCCGCCCGCTTTGCGGCCCGCCTGCGCGCTGTCACCTGGGCGCGATGCCTATTGGGTGTAGGAGCCTTATTCACTTCGCCGATCCCCTCCAGATCTGGATATATGGGTCCAGATATGTGCTTCTACCGCCCCAAAGCAGCGCCGCTTTTGCGACAGACCAGGTCTTGCTTCGAACGTCCCGTTCGACTCACCGGCCCCGTTGGTCAACGCGACCGTCCCGCAAATCCAAATTCGATCTTGAGCCATTCAGAAGCGCAATCTCGGTTTTGCTCCTCGGGAGCTGTGAGCAAGGTAACAGGTTGCTGGCAGACTTATATATGCGTTGACGGAATCATTCCGCTGGGTAGCGGCGGGGATGGCACGGAGGGCGTTGCCACTAGACCGTTGCGTTTGCTTGTTTGGCCGATAAGGGAGTTCGCGCAGCGGGCCAGCTCGCGACTGGCAAAAACGCGGGCAGGCGATGCGAATCGCCGATAACATCGGCGCCATGCCGGAACCCACTGATCCTGACCCGTCCGTGAGCCATGACCATCGGCAACGAGACGGCGTGGGTTCCCGTACACCGCTTTTGGCAGTTTTCATTGTTGCCTTGATTGCGCTCGGTCTGGCGACGTGGGCTTTGCTAAGGCCTCCACCGCACGTTAGCTCCGCAGGAGACGGCGTCGCTTACACCGACGCCCAGCGGGCGGAGGGCAAAACCACGATCTGTTCAGCGTTCGATACCGTGCGAAAGGGTGTCACGCTGAATACCAACCTGCAGGCGCCCGACGGCGCCGATGTCGTTGGATCCCTGGCAGTGGCTGCCAATGCTCGAGTATCGCTTTATGACGGCGGCCAATACCTATTAGCGCGGCTCGCACCGGCAACGGCACCGGAATTGGCGGATGCAGTCCGATCCTTCGCCAACAATTTGATGGACATCGGTGCCGCCGCCACTGCGGGCGTCGTCAATTCCGAGCCTGCACAGGCTGCGCGGTTGCGCGACGCCGATGCGTTGAACACGACCATTGTTGGGTTGTGCCAGTAAGAACACGATGCGCCCATTCGAGACTCCGCTCGAATGGGCGCGTCGCCGTCACGTGGTAGCGGCACGGCGCATGAACGACAGCACTACGGCGGCGGTGCCGAACAACCCCGAGAAGATCCGATTCAGGATGGTCTGCTGACGCGGCGTGTGCAGCCGTTCGACCAGTCGCGCCGCCAAGCCGGTGTAGAGGCCCATCACGACGAGGTCGACGGCGACCATGGTCGCTCCGACGGCGAGGTACTGCGGCAGCAACGGCGCCGTCGGGACCACGAACTGCGGCAGCACGGCAAGGAAGAACACCAGGCTCTTGGGGTTCGTCGCGTTGACGAGGAAGCCCCTTGCCGCGAGTGACAGCCGCCCACCGTCGACCGCTGCTCCGATCTGGGTGCGCAGATCCGTCTTCACCGAACGCCATTGCCGCACGGCGAGGTAGAGGAGATACAGCACACCGATCCACTTGATCACGTGGAAGGCGGTGATCGAGCTGGCGACGGCCGCGCCGACGCCGATGGCGACGAGCGTGAGCTGAAGCATCAGGCCGATCTCCATGCCGAGGATGTTCCAGTAGCCGCGCCGCACCCCGTGTTTGAGGCCGGTGGCCATCGACTGAATCGCGCCTGCGCCGGGGGACAGCGCGATCAAGATCGCGGCGCCGACGAACGCCAGCCAAACCTCCAGTGCCATGGCGGAGACTTCAGGAGACGTCTGCGACGAAGGTGCCCTGACGCTTGGCAAGCATCTGGGGGATGCGCGGGAGGGTGGTGTCGACCGTGCCCGCCGGAAGTACGCGGGGGTTGACCAGGTGCAGATCCTTGCGCCCGACGTGGATGTCTGCCTCACCCGCCGCCAGCACGTTCTTGACCCAGTTGGTCTTGCCGTGGACCAACCCGATCGCCAGCACGCTGCCCTTGCGGTAGGCCGTGACGATGGTCTCGTACTCCTTGCCTGAGGTGCGGCCGCGGTGCTTGATCACCGCGAAGCCCGGCATCCGCTTCGACAACGGCCGGATCAGCGGGTTGACGTATTTGATCTGGAATCGCTCGAGCCACACCGGAATGATCATCGGCACGCCAGGAGCGTGGTTGGGGTGGTCTTCGCGTGATGTTGACGGTGACATGGCGGCTCCCGGATTCTGATTTGTGCTGCCTGGGACAATAGACGGTGTGAATCCTTCGTCCGTGCTCATGTCCCGCATCGACCTGCGGGGCGAGCAGCTGTCCGCCGCGCGGCTGCGTGCCGTGCTGCCGCGCGGCGGAGTCGACGTCGACGCGGTGGTGCCGAAGGTGCGCCCGATCGTCGATGCGGTCATCGAGCGCGGCGCCCAGGCGGCCCTCGAGTACGGCGAGACGTTCGACGGAGTGCGCCCGGACAGCGTCCGGGTCGCCGTGGCCCGCCTCGACGAGGCACTCGCCGAGCTAGATCCCAGCGTCCGCGCCGCCCTCGAGGTCGCGATCGAACGGACGCGTGCCGTGCACGCCGACCAGAGGCGCACCGACAACACGACGACGCTGGCACCAGGTGCGACGGTGACCGAGCGGTGGGTACCCGTGGAACGCGTCGGCCTCTACGTCCCCGGCGGCAACGCCGTCTACCCGTCGAGCGTCGTGATGAACGTGGTGCCCGCACAGATCGCGGGAGTGGACTCCTTGGTGATCGCGAGCCCGCCGCAGGCCGAATTCGGCGGACTTCCGCACCCGACGATCCTGGCCGCCGCCCGCATGCTCGGCGTCGAAGAGGTGTGGGCCGTCGGCGGTGCGCAGGCCGTCGCGCTGCTCGCGCACGGCGGCACCGACACCGATGGCACCGAGCTCGCGCCGGTCGACATGATCACCGGACCCGGAAACATCTACGTCACCGCCGCCAAGCGGATCTGCCGCTCGCAGGTTGGCATCGATGCCGAGGCTGGCCCGACGGAGATCGCCATCCTCGCCGACCACTCCGCCGATCCCGGCCACCTCGCCGCCGATTTGATCAGCCAGGCCGAACACGACGAGATGGCCGCATCGGTTCTCGTCACGACGAGCTCCGAGCTGGCGGACGCTACCGACGCCGAGGTCGCCGCACAACTGAAGACCACCGTGCACCGGGAACGTGTGACCGCTGCACTCACGGGCCGCCAATCGGCCATCGTGCTCGTCGACGACCTCGACGCCGGACTACGAACGGTCAACGCCTACGCGGCCGAGCACCTGGAGATCCAGACCGTCGACGCCGCGGCCATCGCGGCCCGAGTACGTTCTGCCGGTGCGATATTCGTGGGTCCCTGGTCCCCGGTCAGCCTCGGTGACTACTGCGCTGGTTCGAACCACGTGCTGCCCACCGCCGGATGCGCACGGCACTCCAGTGGACTGTCGGTGCAGACGTTCCTGCGCGGCATCCACGTCGTCGACTACACGGAGGCCGCTCTGAAGGACGTGTCGGGATACGTCATCACTTTGGCACAGGCCGAGAACCTGCCCGCCCACGGCGAAGCAGTCCGACGGAGGTTCGAGAAGCAATGAGCGCCAGCAACATCACGCTCGCCGATCTTCCGCTGCGAGACAACTTGCGCGGCAAGTCGCCGTACGGCGCACCTCAGCTCTCGGTTCCGGTGCGGCTCAACACGAATGAGAATCCGCACCCGCCGACTCAGGCGCTCGTCGACGACGTCGCCGACTCGGTGCGCGACGCCGCGTCCGAACTGCACAGGTACCCGGACCGAGACGCGCTGGCCCTGCGGACCGATCTCGCTGCCTACCTCAGTGCGCAGACCGGTGTCGAACTGACGACTGCGAATCTCTGGGCGGCCAACGGCTCCAACGAGATTCTGCAGCAGCTGCTTCAGGCCTTCGGCGGACCGGGTCGCAGCGCGATCGGCTTCGTCCCGTCGTACTCGATGCATCCAATCATCTCGGACGGCACGCAGACCGACTGGCTGGAGGCGAAGCGTTCCGATGACTTCGGCCTCGACGTGGACGTCGCGGTCGCCGCGATCACCGACCGTCGGCCCGACGTCGTGTTCCTCGCCAGTCCCAACAACCCGTCGGGCCAGAGTGTTGCGCTCGAAGACCTGCGCCGACTGCTCGACGTCGCGCCTGGCATCGTGATCGTCGACGAGGCCTACGGTGAGTTCTCGTCACAACCAAGCGCTGTGCGGTTGCTGGCGGACTACCCGGCCTCGCTGATCGTCACCCGCACGATGAGCAAGGCCTTCGCATTCGCGGGTGGTCGCCTCGGCTACCTCATCGCCGATCCCGCCGTCGTCGATGCGTTGCTTCTGGTCCGGCTGCCGTACCACCTGTCCTCGATCACGCAGGTGGCCGCGCGCGCTGCGCTGCGGCATGCCGATGACACGCTCGGCAGCGTCGCCAAGTTGATCGCCGAACGCAATCGAGTATCGAAAGCCCTGACGGGCCTGGGGTTCCGCGTCATTCCCAGCGACGCCAACTTCATCTTGTTCGGTGACTTCGCTGACGCGCCGAGGGCGTGGCAACGCTATCTGGACGCAGGCGTGCTCATCAGGGACGTCGGCATCCCTGGCTTCCTACGCGCCACCACCGGTCTCGCCGCCGAGAACGACGTGCTGCTCGACACGAGCGCCGAACTGGCCGAATCCGAACTCACCTCGTCCATCAACGGCACAGCCGACCACAGCAGCCCAGTAGGAGCTCCATGACCACCCCGGTGACCCGTCGCGCCCGCGTCGAACGCAAGACCAAGGAATCCGACATCGTCGTCGAGCTCGACCTCGATGGCACCGGCATCACGGACATCAGCACCGGCGTGCCCTTCTACGACCACATGTTGACGTCGCTGGGCAGCCACGCCAGCTTCGACTTGACTGTCCACGCCGAGGGTGACGTCGACATCGAGGCGCATCACACGGTCGAGGACACCGCAATCGTGCTCGGTCAGGCCCTCGCCGAAGCGCTCGGCGACAAGAGGGGTATCCGCCGATTCGGCGATGCCTTCATCCCGATGGACGAGACGCTGGCCCATGCCTCCGTCGACGTGTCGGGCCGGCCGTACTGCGTGCACACCGGCGAACCGGATCACATGCTGCACAGCACCATTGCGGGCAGCTCGGTGCCCTATCACACGGTCATCAACCGACACGTCTTCGAGTCGTTGGCGATGAACGCAAGGATCGCACTGCACGTTCGCACGCTCTACGGCCGCGATCCGCACCACATCACCGAGGCGCAGTACAAGGCGGTGGCCCGCGCGCTGCGCCAAGCCGTCGAGCCTGATCCGCGGGTATCCGGCGTGCCGTCGACGAAGGGCAGTTTGTGACGGCGAAAGTCGTTGTCCTCGATTACGGCTCGGGCAACCTGCGCTCGGCTCAGCGTGCTCTGGAGCGGGTCGGCGCGCAGGTCGAGGTGACGGCGGACCCCGCTGCCGCGGCGGCCGCGGATGGTCTGGTGGTTCCCGGCGTCGGTGCCTACGAGGCGTGCATGACGGGCCTGCGTGCGGTGAGCGGCGAGAAGATCGTCGCCGAGCGACTGGCCAAGGGGCATCCCGTCCTTGGTATCTGCGTCGGCATGCAGATCCTCTTCAGCCGCGGCGTCGAATTCGGCGTGGAAAGCGTCGGTTGCGGTCAGTGGCCGGGATCTGTCGTGCGGCTGGATGCCCCGGTGATCCCGCACATGGGCTGGAACGTGGTCGACGCGGCACCGGGCAGCGTGCTCTTCAAGGGTCTCGACGCCGATACCCGCTTCTACTTCGTGCATTCCTACGCCGCCCAGCAGTGGGAGGGTGACGCCGACGCGTTGCTGACGTGGGCGACGCACCACGTGCCGTTCCTGGCGGCAGTGGAGGACGGCGCCCTGTGCGCCACACAGTTTCATCCGGAGAAGAGTGGCGACGCCGGCGCGACGCTGCTCGCCAATTGGGTCGAGGGGCTCTCATCGTGATTCGGCGGGCAGGAGCGAAGCGACTAGGGAAAGAGGGACTGGCGTGCCAGCCGAAAAGAGATTGATCCTGCTGCCTGCGGTCGACGTGGTCGACGGCAAGGCCGTCCGCCTGGTTCAGGGGGTGGCTGGCAGTGAAACCGACTACGGCTCCGCACTCGACGCCGCGATGCAATGGCAGACCGACGGCGCCGAGTGGATTCATCTCGTAGACCTCGACGCGGCCTTCGGTCGCGGGTCCAACCGCGAGCTGCTCGCTGAAGTGATCGGAAAGCTCGAGGTCGCCGTCGAGCTCTCGGGTGGCATCCGTGACGACGAGTCGTTGGCCGCCGCACTCGATGCGGGGTGCGCCAGGGTCAACCTCGGTACCGCGGCGCTGGAGAATCCGCAGTGGTGCGCACGGGTGATGTCCGAGCATGGCGACAAGATCGCCGTTGGTCTCGACGTCAAGCTCGAAGACGGTCGATACCGGCTGCGTGGGCGCGGTTGGGAGACCGACGGTGGAGACCTGTGGCCGGTGCTGGAACGACTCGATGCGGAAGGCTGCTCGCGGTTCGTCGTCACCGACGTCACGAAGGACGGCACCCTCAACGGTCCGAATCTCGAACTGCTTGCCGGTGTCGCCGAACGCACCGACGCGCCCGTCATCGCCTCGGGTGGGGTGTCCAGCCTCGATGATCTGCGCGCCATCGCGACCCTGACCGGCGTCGGCGTCGAAGGTGCCATCGTCGGGAAGGCGCTGTACGCAGGACGATTCACCCTTCCCGAAGCCCTCGCCGCGGTGAGTCGGTAGACCGGGATGGCGTTGGACGACGCTGAGCTCGCTGGGCTCGTCGCCGAGGCCACGGTCATCCTCGATGCGGCTGCCAAGCCATTCGTTGCCGGCCATCGCGCACAGTCAGCGGTACAGAAGAAGGGCAACGACTTCGCCACCGAGGTCGACCTTGCGATCGAACGCCAAGTGGTCCAGGCGCTCGAAGACGCCACCGGAATCGGGGTGCACGGTGAGGAATTCGGTGGCGCCCCGATCGATTCGCACCTGGTGTGGATCCTCGATCCCATCGACGGCACCTTCAACTATGCCGCGGGCCTGCCGACGGCCGCGATCCTGCTCGGCTTGCTGCGCGACGGGGTACCGGTCGCCGGACTCACGTGGCTGCCGTTCACCGATGTGCGTTACACGGCCATCGAGGGCGGTCCGTTGTACGCCAATGGAATTGCCCAGCCTGCGCTCAAGGCAGCCGACTTGAGCGAGTCGATCGTCGGCGTTGGGACCTTCAACATCGATTCGCGCGGCGTGTTTCCCGGCCGCTACCGGGTGGCGACCCTCGAGCAGTTGAGCCGCCGCTGTTCGAGGATCCGGATGCATGGTTCTACCGGGATCGACCTCGCCTACACCGCTGCGGGTGTGCTCGGCGGGGCCATCAGCTTCGGCCACCACGTGTGGGATCATGCCGCGGGAGTGGCACTGGTCCGCGCAGCCGGGGGAGTCGTCACCGACCTCGAAGGCAACGAGTGGACGCCGACGTCGCGTTCGGCGTTGGCCGGTGAACCCCGCGTGCACGCGCAGATCCTCGAGATCGCGGCGTCGGTCGGCTCACCAGGAGAGTACTGAACATGGGTGTCGCCGTCCGCGTGATCCCGTGCCTTGACGTCGATGACGGCCGGGTGGTCAAGGGGGTCAACTTCGAGAACCTCAGGGATGCAGGTGATCCCGTCGAGTTGGCGGCGGCCTACGACGCCGAGGGTGCCGACGAGCTGACCTTCCTCGACGTGACGGCGTCGTCATCGGGTCGCTCGACGATGCTCGAGGTCGTGCGCCGTACGGCCGAGCAGGTTTTCATTCCGCTCACCGTCGGCGGCGGCGTGCGGTCGGTCGCCGACGTCGACACCCTGCTGCGGGCGGGCGCCGACAAGGTGTCGGTCAACACCGCGGCCATCGCGCGCCCCGAACTCCTCGCTGAACTGTCACGGCAATTCGGGTCGCAGTGCATCGTGCTCTCCGTCGACGCCCGGACCGTGCCAGACGGGTCGGAGCCGACGCCGTCGGGCTGGGAGGTCACCACTCACGGCGGACGGCGCGGTACGGCTATCGACGCCATTGAGTGGGCGCGCCGCGGCGCGGAACTCGGTGTCGGCGAGATCCTGCTCAACTCGATGGACGCCGACGGCACCAAGGCCGGTTTCGACCTACGGATGCTCCGGGCGGTGCGCGCGGCGGTGACGGTCCCGGTGATCGCCAGCGGTGGCGCGGGCGCGGTGGACCACTTCGCGCCAGCGGTGCAGGCCGGGGCCGATGCGGTGTTGGCGGCCACCATCTTTCACTTCAAGGAGCTCACCATCGGGCAGGTGAAGGCGGCGATGGCGGCGGAAGGGATCGTGGTGAGGTGACGGAACAACTGGACGGATCGATCGCCAGCCGACTGAAGCGCGACGCGAACGGCCTGTTCGTCGCCGTCGCGCAGGAGCGCGGCACCGGCCAGGTGCTGATGGTGGCGTGGATGAACGACGACGCGCTGGCCCACACGCTGGCGACCCGCAGGGCGACCTACTACTCGCGCTCGCGTGGCGAGCAATGGGTGAAGGGCGAGACGTCGGGTCACACGCAGCACGTGCATTCGGTGCGGCTGGATTGCGACGGCGACACCGTGCTACTGGAGGTCGACCAGGTCGGGGCCGCGTGCCACACCGGTGACCACACCTGCTTCGACGCCGACGAGATCCTGGCCCCCGAGGGCTGACGCCCTACCGGCGGTCGTCGGGCCGCGTCATCCCGAACATCGACTCGGGGCCGATCTCGGCGTAGGCGGTGGGTCCGCCGGCGCGCAGGATGGGATGGGCGGCCGCTGTGTCGTACACCCCGTCGACCAGAAGGTGCTTGTCGATGTGAACGGCGACGACCTGGCCGATGACCAGCCAAGCGGAGACGTCGGCGCCATCGAGGTCGCGGAGTTGAATCAGCTGTGTCAGTTGGCATTCGAAGTTGACCGGGCTCTCGAGCACCCGAGGTGGGGCGATCAACGTCGATGGCACCGGTGTGAGCCCGCCGCGGACGAACTCGTCTTCCCCGGTGGGGATCGACGCCGACGTCTCGTTCATCGCCTCGGCCAGTGGCCGGGTGGCGAGGTTCCAGACGAACTCGCCGTTGCCCTCGATGTTGGCGACGCTGTCCTTCCACCCGACGGACGAGAAGCCGATCAGCGGCGGCCGATAGTTGAACGCGTTGAAGAAGCTGTACGGCGCGAGGTTCGGCACGCCGGTGGCGCTCAGCGAGGAGATCCAACCGATCGGACGCGGTCCGACGATGGCGTTGAGCGGGTCGTGGGGGAGCCCCGTACCGTCAGCCACCCGATAGTGGTGGGCGTCGTGGCCGGCCATCCGCGTCAGACGTCCATCCGGGTCGCCTTGGCCCGCGCGGTCCAGCGACCGTCGTGGTATCCCACTTGAACCGGGTGCGAGAACGCCGCAGTGACGTTCTCGGTGTTGACGGTCTCCAGTGCCGTTCCACTCGCCACGGTTCGTCCCTCGGCGATCAGCAGCGCGTGGGTCGTCGTACTCGGGAGTTCCTCGAGGTGGTGTGTGACCAGTATCGACGCGACGTCGGGATGGGCGTCGCCGAGTGAGTCGATGGTCTCCAAGAGTTGCTCGCGGGCGGCGACGTCGAGGCCGGTCGACGGCTCGTCGAGCAGAAGCAGACGTGGACCCGAGATCAGCGCCCGCGCAATCAGAGTGCGGCCCCGCTCGCCTTGGGACAGCGTTGGCCACACGCTGTCGGCGATTCGAGTCAGCCCGACGGTTTCGATCATGACGTCGGCGCGGCTGAGGTCGTCGGCGCTTGGCGTCCAACGCAGTGGCAGGTCGTTGGTGCCCGAGATGCCCGTCAGCACCACCTCACGCACGGTCCGCGGGTATTGCAGGCGATGGCGCGGGTTGACGTGACCGATCGAGCGACGAAGCGCCGCGAGGTCGGTCCGGCCCATCTGTTCGCCGAGCACCCGAACGCTGCCGGAACTGGGAAAGGTGACGGCGCCGCAGAAGCCGAGCAGCGTGCTCTTGCCTGCCCCGTTGGGGCCAAGGAGTGCCCAGTGCTCACCTTCGTTGACGGTCAGCGAGATGCCATCGATGATCTGCTTGCCGTCGCGACGGAAGGTCACATCGTCAAGCTGCAGAACGGGTTTCACTTGGCGCGCAGCACCTCGAGCGCCTTGTCGGCGTGACTGTCCATGCTGAGCTCACTGGCGATGACGTCGAGCACGGTGCGGTCGGTATCGATGACGAAGGTGGTCCGCTTGACCGGCATCAGCTTGCCGAGCAGTCCACGCTTGACTCCGAACTGTGTGGCCACCGTGCCGTCGGCGTCGGAAAGCAGCGGATAGTCGAACTTCTGCATCTCGGCGAACTTCGCCTGCTTGTCCACCGCATCTGTCGAGATTCCGACGCGGTTCGCCCCGACCGAGGCGAACTCCGACGCGAGATCGCGGAAGTGGCACGCCTCCTTGGTGCAACCGGGCGTCATGGCCGCCGGATAGAAGAACAGCACGATCGGGCCGTCTGCGAGCAAGCTCGTCAGACTCCGGACAGTGCCGGTCTGATCGGGGAGTTCGAACTCGGCAACCCGGTCACCCTGCTTGATAGGTGTCACGGGCGCCTACGCTACGCCCGCCATCTCGAGGCCGTCTGGGAGGATTGTCCCGTGCAAGCAATAGGAGACCTCGCCGTCACCACCTCACGCGAGGACTTCCGGGCGCTGGCCGCCGAGCACCGAGTGGTTCCCGTAACGCGAAAGGTGCTCGCGGACAGCGAGACGCCGCTGTCGGCGTACCGCAAGCTCGCCGCCAACCGGCCAGGGACGTTCCTGCTCGAATCCGCGGAGAACGGCCGGTCCTGGTCGCGGTGGTCGTTCATCGGCGCGGGAGCCCCGTCCGCACTCACGGTGCGTGACGACGAGGCGGTGTGGCTCGGCGTCACGCCGCAGGATGCGCCGAGCGGCGGTGATCCGCTGGCTGCACTGCGGGCCACGCTGGACCTGCTGTCCACGGCGACGGTGCCCGGGCTGCCGCCTCTGTCCAGTGGCCTCGTCGGGTTCTTCGCCTACGACATGGTGCGCAGGCTGGAACGGCTGCCCGAACTCGCGGTCGACGATCTGCAGCTACCCGACATGCTGCTGCTGCTCGCCACCGACATCGCCGCCGTCGACCATCACGAGGGCACCATCACCTTGATCGCCAACGCGGTGAACTGGAATGGCACCGACGAGCGGGTGGACTGGGCCTACGACGACGCGCTGGCCCGAGTGGATGTCATGACGGCGGCGTTGGGCGAGCCATTGGTGTCGGCGGTGGCGACGTTCAGCAGGCCTGCGCCGGTGCACCGGTCCCAGCGCACCGTCGAGGAGTACACGGCGATCGTGGACCGGCTCGTCGGCGACATCGAAGCGGGTGAAGCATTTCAGGTGGTGCCGTCTCAGCGTTTCGAGATGGACACACCCGCCGATCCCATCGACGTCTACCGAATGCTGCGGGTGACCAACCCGAGCCCGTACATGTATCTCTTGAACGTTCCGAATGACGCTGGGGAGCTTGACTTTTCGATCGTCGGATCGAGTCCGGAGGCCCTGGTCACCGTCACCGACGGCAAGGCGACGACCCATCCGATCGCGGGTACCCGTTGGCGGGGCGCGACCGAGGAGGACGACGTTCTGCTTGAGAAGGAACTCCTGTCCGACGAGAAGGAGCGGGCCGAGCACCTGATGTTGGTCGATCTCGGCCGCAATGATCTCGGACGGGTCTGCATCCCCGGTACGGTGCGCGTCGAGGACTACAGCCACATCGAGCGCTACAGCCACGTCATGCACCTGGTGTCGACGGTGACGGGCCACTTGGCCGAGGGCAAGACCGCCCTCGATGCGGTCACGGCCTGCTTTCCGGCCGGAACGCTTTCGGGAGCCCCGAAGGTGCGCGCGATGGAACTCATCGAAGAGGTCGAGAAGACGCGCCGCGGTCTGTACGGCGGTGTTCTCGGATACCTCGATTTCGCGGGAAATGCCGACTTCGCCATCGCCATCAGGACGGCGCTGATGCGTGACGGCACGGCATACGTGCAGGCCGGCGGAGGTGTAGTCGCCGACTCGAACGGCCCATACGAGTTCAACGAGGCGGCGAGCAAGGCGCGTGCGGTGCTCAGTGCGATCGCGGCCGCAGAAACGCTGGGGGAGCCATGACCCGCGTCGCACAGCTGCTCCTGGTGCTCACCGGGTTGGCGCTGTGGGTGGCATCACGGATGCCCTGGGTGGACGTCACCTCGTTCGATGGCCTCGGACAGCCGAAGGCGACGACGCTGAACGGCGCGACCTGGTCGACGGCGCTGGTGCCGCTGGCGCTCGTCGCACTGGCCGCGGCGGTGGCCGCCTTGGCGGTGCGCGGCTGGGTTCTGCGACTCGTCGGCGTCCTGGTCGCCGTCGCGACGGTCGGGATGGGCTATCTCGGCGTTGGGCTGTGGGTCATCCGCGACGTCGCGGTCCGTGCGGCGGACCTCGCGCAGATCCCGGTGACCGCGCTGATCGGCACCCAGCGCCACTACTGGGGCGCAGGGCTGACGCTGGTGGCCGCCGTGTGCGCGCTGGCCGGCGCAGTCCTGCTGGTGCGGTCGGCGGCGAAGGCCGGACCGGCAGCCGAGAAGGCCACGGGGAAGTACCTGGCACCTGCGGCAAAGCGCGAGGCCGCGCGGCAGGAAAGCGCCGGTGACGGAATGTCCGAGCGGATGATCTGGGATGCCCTCGATGAGGGGCGCGACCCGACGACTTCGGACAACGAGGGGCGGTGATAGCCCGTGCGGCGCTGGCGACTACCCTTCGATGGAAAGTTCATCTGGGCACTTCCAGAGGGCACGAAGGAGAGCGACGGCTGATGAGTTCGGGGACCGTGCTCGACTCGATCATCGAGGGAGTTCGAGCCGACGTCGCCGCCCGCGAGGCCGTCGTCAGCTTGACCGACATCAAGCAGAGGGCCAAGGACGCCCGGCCCGCGCTGGACGTGCTGGCTGCGCTGCGCGCCGACGGCATCGGCGTCATCGCAGAGGTCAAGCGCGCCAGTCCGTCGCGTGGCGAGCTGGCCACCATCTCGGACCCCGCAGAGTTGGCCCGTGCCTACCAAGCCGGCGGAGCCAGGATCATCAGCGTCCTCACCGAGCAGCGTCGGTTCAACGGCTCGCTCGACGATCTCGACGCCGTGCGGGCAGCGGTCACGATTCCCGTGCTGCGCAAGGACTTCATCGTCGGCCCGTACCAGATCCACGAGGCTCGCGCCCACGGCGCGGACATGGTGCTGCTGATCGTCGCGGCGCTGGAGCAGTCCGCGTTGGTGTCGATGATCGATCGCACGGAATCGCTTGGCATGACCGCAC
>NZ_JAVRQA010000498.1:0-3847 GCF_032161845.1 Mycobacterium sp. | reverse complement strand
CGCCGCTTACATCGGTCCTGACCTCAGCCTTTCCCGCACGCTCTACTTCTTTCCCTTCTTTCTCGCCGGCTACGTCTGGCGGCAGAGGATCCTCGACCTGGTCTCGCGCGCAAGAGTTCTCTGGGGCGTGTCGTTCGTCGCGCTGATGGCCGGCGTCGTGATCTGGTCGCAGCACGGGCTGGACCAAGCCGTTTTCTACGGCTCGGAAAGCTACGACAAGGCGGCGGTCTGGACCGCGTTTCCCGCCCTGGGCAGGCTGGGGTTGATGCTGATGTCGGCTGCCGCCCTCCTGGGCTTCATGGCGATCATGCCGCGCAAATCGCAGTGGCTGGCCCGCATCGGGCGTCGCACACTCACCATCTTCGTGCTGCACGGCATTCTGGTGCTCGTCTTCTACAAGCTCTTCAACATCGTCGGGTGGTACGCCCCGTCACCCGCCCTGACCCCGGTCTTCGTGGTCATTGCCGTCGCGATCACATGGACGCTGGCGGGGCTGGATGGTCCCTTCAACCGCTTCTTCGACTGGCTCGCGGCGCGGTTGTCGCGGCGCACCTGAGGAAAGTCAGGGCGCCGCAGCGGCGGGCATTTTGCTGACGTCCACGGCCGGATCTCGCGTCTCGCGGCGCGACCGATCGACGTAGCCGAGGAAGGCGAGAAGCACCGAGAAGCACAAGGTGGTTTGCGGAACATCCGCGACGCCGTGGTCGAGCTGCAACGCCACGAAGCAGAAGGCGATGAAGACGCCGCCATAAACGGCGAATGGGAGCGAATCGGATCGAAGCGCTCGGTAGCTGAGTATGCAGCCAATGACGACGACCGCGATGAATGCCAGACCTGTAATGAGGCCCGCCCGATATATCTGCAGCAGCGGCGCATTGGAAATGATGTTCAGCGCATACGATTGCGCGGGATCAATGATTTCTGGGCGGGTCCAGCCCAAACCGAACAACCAGTGACCGGATACCTGACTCGTGAAACTCGCCAGCGACTCCGTGCGTGCGACACCGCTGACGTCAGAACTCCCCGATACCAATAACCGCTCGCGGATGAATGGCACACTCAGCGCCACGATAAGAAGCACTGCCACCGAGCCCATGGCCTGCCATCGGCTCCGTGCTCGGATCGAGTGGAAGACGAAGACCAAGGCAAGACCGACGAATAGCGTGAAGATCGATTGGCGACTCAATGTCAGGAGGATGGCAAACGCGAGAATGATCGCCATGCAATTGCGTTGCCAACCGCGGAACAAGACCAGACACATTGCGAATGCGATGAGGAATGCGATACCCGCGCCATTCGCGCCGACCCACGTTCCACCCAATCGAATTGAACGTTCCCCGCTGGTGGTGTACACGAATGTGGACAGGTTCTCCAGTCCGCCGCGAACGGACTCGTCGACCCGACCGAGGTCATAGCCGAATACCTTGAGAATGCCGAATGACTTCTGACCGCGGTCGACAGTCACCAGCAATATGCCCCAGATCGCGTTCGCGGCCGACAGCCAGACGAAGATGCGCCCGAAGCGCTCCAGGTGCTCCCTCGGCAAGCGCAGCAACGCCACCGCCACCAGCGTCACGATGGACCAACGGACGTACTGAATCATGCCCCCGAGGCTGAAACTGGTGGCCACGACCGAGATCCCGGCGGCCACGACCATGACCATCATTGCGATTTCCAGGCGACTGAACGGTTCCTCGGGTCGGGGATAAAGGATCGCCGCCAGTACCACGCCAAATGCGAACGGCAAGTAGAGAGGTAGGTGGACACCGGGGACGTAGCCGAAAGGAATTATGGCCAGCACCACGGCCAACCCCCAGTACAACCACAGCGGGTGCCATAGCCCAACATAAACCGCGACGATTACGGCCATTACGCCGGCGAGCGCCAGCGTCGGCGTCCCGAGATGATCAAGCGCCAGCCACGTCAGGACCGGGCACCCGGCAACGATGGCAGCAGGTAGCATGTAGCATGCTTTGAGATCCCAGCGAAGCGTCACGGGGACCATGGTGGCAGCTCAAGCGCTCAGTACCAACTTAGTACGAGGCGCGTGTTGACAACCGCCCGGTGGGTTCAGCCGCGATACAGTTCTCAGCCACACGTATTTGGAGGTCGGCGTTGGGTGTCACAGATTATCTGCGTATATTCCGGCGGTACTGGTGGGTGGTCCTGGCATTCACTGTCATCGGGGCGGTCGTCGGGTACGGGTCATGGGTGATCAATTGGTCGATCATCGATTTCACCCCTAAATATCAATCGACCGCTACGTTATTCGTCGCCACTCAAACCGGGACGACGACGGCCGAGGCATATCAGAACGACACCTTCTCTCAGCAACGCGCATATTCTTATGTCGCACTGGCTACCAGCGAACAGGTCGCTACGCGTGCGGTCGCCGAATTGCAGGCGCAAATCTCGCCGCGTGAACTTCAGGGCAAGATCACTGCGACGCCCATCAACAAGACAGTCATGCTGAATGTCAGCGTCACTGATTCGTCGCCCGCGCGAGCACAGGATTATGCCGCCGCCGTTTCCGATCAACTCGTGGCAGTCGTCGCCGAACTGGAAACCTCGCGTCGTGGTGGCACACCATCGGCTGCAGCCGTCGTCGTCGATGACGCCAGTTACCCAACCGCGCCGGTCAATCTGAAACTCTGGCTTCGGATCGCCTTGGGCGCTGCCGGTGGGTTCGTCGTTGGATTATTGGCTGCATTGTTGGTCGGCGTCCTCGATCAACGTCTGCGTGGGCGTAACGGCCTTGAATCGGCGACCGGTTCACTGGTGATAGCTACGCTGCCAAAAGATCCCGTGCGTCCGAATGCCGCCGTCGTCGATCTCGCCGGTGACAGCCTTTACGCCGAACGAATCCGGGAATTGCGGACGAATCTGCGGTTCGCGATACCGCCGGACGGTGCCGGCCGACCGCGCATCATCGCCGTGACGAGTCCCTCGGAGGGCGACGGCCGAACGACCACGGCCATCGACCTCGCGGCGGCGCTCGCGGAATCGGGCCGGTCGGTGATCCTCGTCGACGGAGACATGCGTCATCCGAATCTCGTCGACAGGTTGGCCCTTGCCGACGCGGCGCGCGTGAAGTCAGTTCAGCACGGGTTGAGCACGCTGTTGCTGGGAGAGGACGCGCTCAACGACGCGGTCATCCCGCAAATCGACGTCAGCGGCCATTCGATTGCACTGCTGCCCGGGGGGCCTCGGCCGCCGCGACCCGGCGAATTGTGGGCGACGGACCGTGCTGCGAAGCTCATCGCACAACTGGGTCAGGGATACGACTACGTGGTCGTCGACACGCCGCCGCTGGACAGCTACACCGACGGCGCGAACGTCGGCGCCCTCGCCGACGGCGTCATCCTGCTGGCGCGGATCGGGGGCACCACGGCCAACTCGCTGAGGCGTGCGGTGCAGACCCTCCAATCGGCACACGTCGCGCTCCTGGGAACGGTCGCGACCTTCGAACCCGTCAGCCGTCTCGTCGCGCGCACCCATTCCAGGCAGCGGGTCCGCACGGCCGCCGAGGAGCGCGGCGCCGAGGGAACGAAGGGTGGGGGTGCACCTGTCGCCGATCGCCGGCCGGTGCGCGCAGGAAGCCGCGGTGGATCCCCGGAAAGCGAACTGCCGGACGAAAGGCCGTGAGTTGGCCGATGCGCGTGGGGGCCGTTCTTGCCACCGTGTGCACGGTCGCGATGGCCGGTGGCTGCGCGCCCAAGGTGGCGCCCCCTCCTCACGAGAACCGACCACCTGCCGCCCTTGAGCCTCCGTTCCAGGGTGCAGCCGGGTTGCCGCCGCCAGACATGGGGGACAGCGGTCCTGGTTCGCTTCTCGAAGTCACACCGAT
>NZ_JAVRQA010000497.1:0-3456 GCF_032161845.1 Mycobacterium sp. | reverse complement strand
ACAGCTGTTGCCGACCTGGCTGAAGATTGCCGCTTTCGTGTACTGGCTGATGTCGTGCGTGACGCGGAACGTGCCGAAGGCACCCGACCCCTTGGCGTGCATGCGCCGCTCGGGGATGACTTCGCGGGCGAAGTGGGCGAGCTTCTCGATCAGCCACAGGTCCTGCAACAGCAGCGGACCCCGCGGGCCGGCGCTCATGCTGTTCTGGTTGTCCACAACGGGCGCACCCGCGGCGGTGGTCAACGGTTGGGTGTTTTCTTCGAATGCCATCTTCATCTCCGTGGTGGTGGGGTCGAGTTGTAGGGACTGCCTAGTTCGGTTGATTACAATCTCGCTGAGCGGGGGTCATCGCTACAGCATGAATAGCGACAGGTAGTCCACAGATCTGGACACTGGATGCGCTGGTGGCCGCGGCTGCGGCTTGTTACCCGCCGGACGGTTCCGCTCCGGCAAGCTCAAATAGGTGCTGTTGGAGAGCATTTCACTCGGGCCAGCTGTTGTTGAGGATGATGTCGACGAAATCTTCGCGGACGAACGATTGGTCGAAATACCCGAGTACGTCAGCGTTGACATTGCCGAAAGTGCTGTCCGGGCGGTGTTTGTTGCCGTCGTTGAACGCTCGCAGTATCCGGCGCTTGAAGTCTGGTCGTGGATGGGCGGCGGTGACTGAATCAAGCGCCTCTGGGGACAGCGCCTGACGGTCGATACCCAGCACGTCGGTCTCCACACCGGCGGTGACCAAAGCAATCTCCGGATCCAGGAATTCGGGCACATTGGGTGTGGTGTGCAACGCGATGCTCAACCAGACCTTCCGGGCGTCAGCTTCGCCGACACCGTGATCGAGCAGGAAGTCGCGCGCCGTGTTGGCGCCGTCGACCTCAAAGCGCAACATGGAAGTGCGGTAGGTCTCGGTGAGCCCGACATCGTGAAACATGGCTCCGGCGTAGAGCAGTTCTAGATCCGGCTGCAGTCCGCGGCGCCGGCCCTGCAGCGCGCCGAACAGAAACACCCGCCGCGAATGATCGAAAAGCAAATCATCCTCGGTGTCCCTGACGAAGGCGGTGATCTCGCGTACCAGCTCGGTGTTGGGGATGACGACGCCGGCGATGGTGTCGGCCGCAGTGGTAGACATGTGCAACTCCTGGAATCAGCGACTTATCGAGTTGTGCGCCCAGTTTCGGGAGTCGGCGGGGAGGCAACTGTGGTGCCGCCACATTCCCGGTCTAGGCACGCCCCACGTTTGCGCCCCTTAGAGCGGGCCCGCGGTGTGATCACGGCTTACTTTCGTTTGGTCATCGTCACACCCACGACCCGCGATGTCGCTACCGCTGCCATGCAACCGGCATACCTGCTAGCTGCAATCTGCCGCCGAGTCGGTCGAGATGTTGCGGGGGAGGAGAGACACCGGTCGCCGGCGACTATCACTGAGTCGGCGGGGGAGTCGCCGCAAGGTTCCCCTTTGCTGTCAGGATGAGATCCGGCGTAGCCGCTTGTACGAAGCTGCTCGTACGGGTTAACGTGCCACTATCGCGAAAAGCGATCGCGCACGCGGTCGTCGACACGGCTGCTGAGCCCGCATTCAGCTGCCCAGCGTCTTCCAGCAAAGAGCCTGACTCGCCGTCGGGCCGCAGCAGAGGAGCGCTGAGCACTTATGTCTATTGCCATCGTCGGTGCCGGTCTCGGTGGCCTCGTTCTCGCCCGCACGCTGCACCGTCACGGTGTCCCCGCAGCGGTCTATGAAGCCGAGGCCTCGCCGGAGATGCGTGGACAGGGCGGTCTGCTCGACATCGAGGAGCACACCGGACAGGTGGCCTTGCGGGATGCCGGTCTCTACAACTCCTTTCGTGCACTCATCCGCCCTGCCGAGGACGCGAAACGCGTTGTAGATTCACAAGGCCGGGTGTTGTTCGATCGGCCGGGAGGCACGGTCGGCGCTCGGCCTGAAGTAGACCGCGGCGACCTGCGGCACATGCTGATTGACTCGTTGCAAGCCGGCACGGTCCGCTGGGGACATAAGGCGGCCCGTGTAGTGGCTGCCACCAACGACCGGCCCGTGGTTTTCTTCGGCAACGGCTCCTCGATAGCACCGGAGTTGGTTGTGGGCGCCGACGGCGCATGGTCGACGGTGCGACGAGCGGTCTCCGATGTCGAACCCGTCTACACCGGCACCTGCTTCGTCACAATTCAGTCACCTAGCGGCCATCGGCTATCGCCGAGAAGCCAAGCCGTCATCGGTCGCGGGACACTCATGGCCGTAGAGCCGGGACAGGGCATCCTGGTCCACCACAATGCGGACGGCACACTGAGCGGATACGTTGCGGTCAACGAGCCGCAGGAGTGGGTTGAGTCATTCGACACCGCAGACGACGCGGCTGTGCGAAACCTGCTGGCTCGCCGCTTCCACGGCTGGGCGTCTGCGCTGACCGATCTGGTAGCGGAGAACGTGGGAAGTCCCGTCCTGCGGCCCATCTATGCGCTGCCCACCGGTCATCGATGGGACCCAGTGCCCGGGGTGACCTTGCTCGGCGATGCAGCGCACCTCATGTCCCCGTTCACCGGACAGGGCGCCAACCTCGCCATGTTCGACGCCGCAGAAATCGCCAAACACGTTGTCGCAGAACCCATCCACATCGAGCGCGCGATCGCGGCCTATGAGAGTGCGCTGTTCCCGCGCAGCGCAGAGACCGCCGCCCAGAGTGCAGACAATCTGCTGCGCTTCTTCGGCGACGACGCCCCGCACAGCGTCGTCGACTTGTTTCGCCACCACCTGCGCTAAGGAAAGACCACAGTCAGTTGCGGCACGGTCACGGAGGGTCCGCGAGTAGGAGATGAATGTCTGATAGTTCATCAGAAGAACACGGCGAGCTTACTGGTAACCCTGCATATTCGAATCCTGCATATGCGCGACAAGATTTCCTGATCGTCGAGAACTAGAACCTCTCGCCGCTGGCGCTGTTCGAAAAGCCGAGGGTGAATTCTAGACTGGGCTCGACGATCAGGATTGTGGCCTTGATCCCGCGGTGACGAGGCCAGCCCCGACAACGATGACGATGACGATGACGTCAGCGTCCATGGCGCTAACGCTATCGACTAGCACCTCGGGCTCAGACGTTCACTCCAATGGCTCGGGCGTGAAGGTGACGTCGACACTGCCCACGGTCATCGTCACCTGACCTTCCATCACCATCACCTGCGCCGCGACCCGTCGATCGACAGTCTGGGCCAGTTGCTGCACCGGTGCGTTCGGTATCTGCACCACCGACAGGTTCGGCAGCCCCGCCACTTTGGGGCCGACGGTGCGCCACCAGGTGGCCGCTCCGGCGGCGAACGGGAACAGCAGCACCTGTTCGGCCTGGCTGGCTGCCTTGCTCAAGGCGCGTTCATCGGGCTGGCCCACGTTGATCCACTCCAGGATCCGGCCCGTGTAGTCGGCGAGCCGCAAGTCCGGTACGCCAG
>NZ_JAVRQA010000496.1:0-32926 GCF_032161845.1 Mycobacterium sp. | reverse complement strand
GCAGCTCCGCGACGGCCGTCGCGCCGCCAGGGTGGTAGCCGTTGAGGCTCGTCACCGGACTGATGATGACGCCGTCGACGCCTGCATCGAGGACCTTCGTCTTGATCTGATCCGCGACCCGTTCTGGGCTACCGAAGACCGCCTGCTGCCGGAAGTCCTCGGGGATGAGGTCCGCCGTGACGTTCTCGTCGATGATCGCGATGACGAGCATGCTGGTCTCCAGCGTGCTCGGGTCCCGGCCGATGTCCTCACAACGGTCCTTGACCACCTGGATCTTGCGGGGCAGCTCGTCGAAGCCGGCGATGATGTTGAGGTGGTCGAAGTGCTTGACCGCCAAGGGAATCGTCTTCTTCTCGCCGCTACCACCGATCATCAGCGGGATGTGGTCGCGGAAGCGAGGTTCCGCCATGGCTTCCTGGGCGCGGTAATACTTTCCGGAGAACGTCGGCCGCTCGCCGGCGAGCATCGGCAGGATGATCTGCAATGACTCGTCGAGCCGGTTGAAGCGGTCGGTGAACGTGCCGAAGTCGTAGCCGAGTGAGTCGTGTTCCAACTCGTACCAACCGGTGCCGATGCCGAGGATGGCCCGGCCCTGACTGATCACGTCCAGCGTGGTGATCGCCTTGGCGAGCAGCGTTGGGTTTCGGTAGGTGTTGCCCGTGACGAGCGTGCCGAGTTGAACCTTCTCGGTCGCCGCGGCGAGGGCGCCCAGCGCGGTGTAGGCCTCGAGCATCGGCTGGTCGGGCGTACCGAGACCGGGAAGTTGGTAGAAGTGGTCCATCACGAAGACGGAGTCGAAGCCGGCGGCCTCGCCTTCTCGTGCCTGCGCGATGACGGTGGGGAAGAGTGCCTCGACCCCGGTGCCGTAGGAGAAGTTGGGGATCTGAAGTCCGAGTCGAATCGTCACGGTTCCGACCCTAGCCACGACTAAACGGAACCGGTACCCCGTTTCGCTGTCCGCGAAGCGGGAATATTATTGGCCGTCAGGCGAAGCTGGCGAGCGCGCCGTGGCTGACGTGCAGCGTCTGCCCGGTGATGTGCCTGGCCGCAGGCGTGGTCAGGAACAGGGCCAGCCGGGTGATCTCGGCGGCGACCGACGGCGAGGTCCGCGCGATGCCGTCATAACCCGGCTCGGCACCCCGGCCGGACGCGACCGCGTTGAGCGTGATGCCCCGGATTCCGAAGTGAGTTGCCTGTCCCGCAGTCCAATTCGAGAGCGCGGCCTTGATGGCGGCCTCGGCGCTGCCTTCGGCGGCGTTGTCGCCGACGACGTTGACGATCGACCCGCCGGAACGCAGGTGATCGCCCAGGATCTGGACGGTCAGAGCGGCGGACAGCACGGTGGCGTCCAGCGCCGTACGCCAGGCCGCAGCCCGCTCGGCGAGCGTGTAGGTGCGGGGATCACCGGCGTCCCACCGGTGCGCTGGCACGTTGACGATGGTGTCGAGGTGATGGGGGAACTGAGCGCGTGCCTCTTCGAGGCTGGCCGGGTCGGTGTTGTCGAAGACGATCGAGTCGACGTCGAGCTCCTTGGCGGCGACCTCGAGATCGTCGCGACGCGAACCGGCGATGACGACCTTGTGACCCGCGTCACGGAACCCCTCCGCGATGATGCGCCCGAGTTCGGTGTCACCACCGGTGAGCAGCACATCCATCATCACGACCTCCTCGTGTTCGACGCTGAACCCAGCGAGTCGCCATAATGTTACTGGACAGTAGCTAGCCGCGGAAACGCGCCACGCGGAGAACTACGGACAGTGGCGTTTTAGGTCACCTAGGGTTGCCTGGTGAAGAGCTCGAATCGCGTCGTTCCCGCCCTTGTGACACTGCTCTTCGCTGGGCTGACCGGGTGCGGATCGGATTCTGGTGGCAGCGCCGCGGGCAGCAGCGGCGCCCCGGCCGGGGGCACGCTCGCCGTGTACGCCGCGGCTTCACTGAAGAAGACGTTCACCGACATCGGCGAGCAGTTCAAGACCGACAACCGTGGCTGGTCCATCGACTTCACCTTCGCCGGTTCCTCTGATCTGGTCACTCAGCTGACGCAGGGCGCCACGGCCGACGTCTTCGCCTCGGCTGACACGAAGAACATGGACAAGGCGGGCAAGGCCGGTCTGCTCTCGGGTAATCCGGTGAACTTCGCATCCAACACCCTCGTCATCGTGACTGCGCCTGGCAATCCGAAGAAGATCGCGTCGTTCGCCGATCTCGCCAAGCCGGGCCAGAGCGTCGTCGTGTGCGCACCCCAGGTGCCGTGCGGCTCGGCGACCGAGAAGGTGGAGCAGGCATCGAAGGTGACGCTCAATCCGGTCAGCGAGGAGTCGTCGGTGACGGACGTCCTGACCAAGGTGACCAGCGGCCAAGCCGACGCCGGAGTCGTCTACGTGACCGATGCGCTCGGCGTGGGCGACAAGGTGACCGAGATCGACTTTCCGGAGGCTTCGGCGGCCGTGAACACCTATCCGATCGCCGTGCTCAAGGATGCGGCCGACGCCGCGGCGGCCAAGAAGTTCGTCGACCTGGTGACGAGCGAGGCGGGTCAGAAGATCCTGACCCAGACAGGTTTCGCCAAGCCTTGACCCGCTCAAGCGGCCTGCCGCGCTGGATCTACGTCCCCGCCGCCATCGGCGCGATCTTCGTCGTGTTCCCCTTGGTGGCGGTGGCCGCCCGGGTCGACTGGTCGCAGTTCTGGTCGTTGATCACCAGCCGTTCATCCCTCACCGCGCTCGAGCTCAGCTTCAAGACCGCCGCCGCCAGCACGGCGTTGTGCATCGTGTTCGGCGTCCCGATGGCAATGGTGCTGGCCCGCAGCGGTTCCCGTCTGGTGCGCTGGGTCAGGCCGCTGATCCTGCTCCCCTTGGTGCTGCCGCCGGTGGTGGGCGGCATCGCGCTGCTCTACGCCTTCGGCCGGCTGGGTCTGCTCGGCAAGTACCTCGACGCGGCGGGGATTCACATCGCGTTCACGACGACCGCAGTGGTTCTCGCCCAGACCTTCGTCTCGTTGCCGTTCCTCGTCATCGCATTGGAGGGCGCCGCCCGCACCGCTGGGGCGGACTACGAGGCGGTGGCCGCCACACTGGGGGCCCGGCCGACTTCGGTGTGGTGGCGGGTGACGGTGCCACTTCTCGCCCCCGGTCTGGCATCCGGCGCGGTGCTTGCCTTCGCGCGGTCGCTCGGCGAGTTCGGCGCGACGCTGACGTTCGCCGGATCCAGAGAAGGCGTAACTCGCACCCTGCCGCTGGAGATCTACCTGCAGCGCGAGGTCGACGCGGACGCTGCGGTGGCGCTGTCGGTCCTGCTCGTCGCGGTCGCCGCCGTCGTCGTGGTCGGTCTTGGCAGTCGCCGGCTAGGGGCGGGTGGCGCGAGTGGCTGGCAGTAGCACGTGAGCGGCATCGAACTGCATGCAGTCGTCGAAAGTCGGTGCCTTGACGTTGAATTCACGGTCGCACCAGGTGAGGTGTTGGCGGTTCTCGGCCCCAACGGGGCTGGCAAGTCCACCTTGCTGCACGTCATCGCGGGCCTGGTGCGGCCCGACGCGGGTTCGGTGCGCGTCGGCGAACGGGTGCTGACCGACGTCTCCACCGGCACGCACGTCGGTACCTACGACCGTCGCGTCGGCTTGCTGATGCAGGACGCCCTCCTGTTTCCGCACCTTTCCGTGGCAGCCAACGTGGCCTTCGGCGCCCGCAGCGGAAAACGACTGACGCGCAGGGCTTCCCGTGCCGCAGCCGACCATTGGCTCACCGAGGTCGAAGCCGCCGATTTGGCCGACCGCAAACCACGCCAACTGTCCGGTGGACAAGCCCAGCGCGTCGCACTGGCCCGCGCACTGGCTGCCGACCCGGACGTCCTGCTACTCGACGAACCGCTGACCGGGCTCGACGTGGGCGTGGCCGCGGCGATGCGCCAGGCCTTGCGCTACGTCCTGGTGCGCGATGGCCGGTCATCGATTCTCGTCACGCACGACCTGCTCGACGTCGTCACCCTCGCCGACCGGGTGATCGTCCTGGAATCGGGCCGCGTCGCGGAATCGGGGCCGACGGTCACGGTGCTGGCCAAGCCCCGCAGCAGCTTCGGAGCACGGTTCGCGGGGATCAACCTGGTGAGTGGCCGCGCCGGCGCCAACGCCATGCTGGTGACCGGCTGGCAGCAGGTCTGGCATGGCGTCGCCGAGGACGGCATCCGCCAAGACGACTCCGTCGTCGCCACCTTCCATCCCTCTGCCGTTGCGGTGTACCGCGGCAAGCCGCACGGCAGCCCGCGAAACACCGTCGAGGTCATCGTCGCCGAAATCGACAGCCGCGGGCCCGCCATCCGAGTCCGCGCCGACGACCAACCCGACGGGTCGCCCGGGCTGTCGGCCGACATCACCGCCGAGGCTGCGGCAGACCTGCGCCTCGGCCTGGGGGAGCGGGTCTACTTCACGGTCAAGTCTCAGGAAGTGTCGATCAACCCGGCGCGGTAACGCCGGCCGAGGTGGTCGCGATCAACCAACAGCAGGCACCCGCGCACCGCGCGGGCGCCGCGTCGCGCCAACGCGCCTTCAGCAATCGTCGGGCTAGGCCGTTGCCACGTGGTTTAGCCGTACAGCAATCTCCAAGATTGACACTCTAAGAGCAACTCACACTTGCGTCACGGCCGTAACACGGTAGTTTCTTCCCCATGCAGCACCCTCCCCGACGCTGGAGCATCCCGAAGGCACTGGCCACGGCCGCCGTCGCAGGCGTCACCGCCGTGACAGTCGCCCTTCCAGGCCCCGTCGCCTACGCAGACCCCGTTCCGCCGCCGCCCGCGCCCGCCCCGGCGCCCGCCCCGGCCGACCCAAATGCGCCACCCCCGCCGGCCGCCGACCCCAACGCCCCGCCGCCGGATCCCAGCGCGCCGCCCGCACCGCCGCCGGAACCCGGCCGCGTCGACAATGCCGCTGGCGGCTTGAGCTATGTCGTTCCAGCGGGCTGGAAGGTCTCCGACAACACCCAACTCTCATACGGGCAGGCCCTGCTGACGAAGGTCACCGAGCCGGGAGTGGATGCGCCGTCCGACACCAGCGTGCTGCTCGGTCGACTCGACCTGAAGTTGTTCGCGGGCGCCGAGGCGGACAACGCCAAGGCCGCCACTCGGCTGGCCTCCGACATGGGTGAGTTCTTCATGCCGTTCGCCGGGACGCGCCAGAATCAGCAGGCAGGTCCCCTCGACGCGGCGGGAACGCCGGGTGCCTTCTCCTCGTACGAGGTCAAGTTCACCGACGCCACCAAACCCAACGGGCAGATCTGGGCAGGGGTCGTCGGCCAGGCGCCGGACCCGGGAACGCCGCGCAGTCAGCGGACTCCGCAGCGTTGGTTCGTGGTGTGGCTCGGCACGGCCAACCACCCCGTCGACGCCGCCGCGGCGACCACGTTGGCACAGTCGATTCGGCCGTTCACGCCGCCTCCGCCACCACCGCCGCCGGAGCCGGATCCGAATGCACCTCCGCCGGACCCAAACACGCCTGCCGGACGACCAGGCGTCGGCGTGCCCGTCCCCGTGACGAACGCTCCTCCGGAGATGCTGCCCGGCTGATCACCGCGGCAATTGTCTGACGAACGTGCACCTTTCGCGTGCCTAATCGTTACCCGGCGCGGGTAGACCAAGGGGTGAACCTGCGGCTGCGCTGGTTCGGCCGGGCGATAGGCAGGAGTTCATCATGACCATGGTTTTGGCGACCGAGTATCTAGCGGCCCGATCCTCCACCCTCACCAGCGTGGGATGGATCGGTTACATCATCATCGGAGCCCTCGCGGGCTGGATCGCGGGCAAGATCGTCAAGGGCGGCGGCTCGGGCATCCTGCTGAACATCGTCATCGGGATCGTCGGTGCGCTCATTGGTGGCTTCCTGTTGAGCTTCTTCCTCGACACGGCGGCCGGTGGATGGTGGTTCACCCTGTTCACCGCCATCCTCGGCTCGGTGATCCTGCTGGCGATCGTCGGCGCAGTGCGCAAGAAGTAACCCGCTACATCGCCGCGAGCACGCCGCGCATTGCCGCGGCGAAAGTGCCTGGGCCCGTGCAGTACAACGGGCCGCGGCCATCGCCAAGCAGGAGGCGCAGCCGCGCCATCCCGCGGGCTCGCGCCGGCAGAGGCCCGAGTAGCCGCGCCAACACATCTTCGACCGTGTCCGCGGACTGCCGCACGGCGTCGGCGCGAATGGGAACCCGCGATGCGCGGCCACCGGTGCCTGGCATCAGGCCCGCATCCCGGAGCAACAGCGTCAGCGCGGCCGCCATGTCCTCACTCTCGCGCCGCGACACCAGTCGCACGTAATGGGCGGCCAATGGCGTGCCGGGCACAACGGTGACTCCCTGCTCGATCTGCTGGTCGTAACGCCCGGCAAAGAGGCGTGCCCACACCCGCTTCGACGTCGACACGTCGGCCAGTGCGGATCGGCGGATTTCGCGTCGCTCGGTGTCAGTCGCCGCAGACCCCATGCCGTAGTCCGAGATCCCGCCTCGTGGGGTCATCGCCGTCTCCTTGTCTCGTGACCTACATAAACGCTATACCGGTCATGAATGACTAGTCAAGGCTTGATACTGGTCATGTTGGGTCTACCATGGAGTCGTGACGTCAATCCAATGGCTCGGTGACATCGAAGCCAAGCCGGCACCGGGCCCGCTGCGACGCATCCAGGCGTTCATCAACACGATCGACCTGGAATCGGGTCAGGACCGGCTGGCAAGAATCGACGACGCTCGCCCTTGGCTCGTCGACAATCAACTCCTCGCCGCAGACGCCGTGCCTGATCCTGACGACCTGCGCCTCGTCTCGGATTTCCGAGAAGGGTTACGCGCATTGGTGATTCAAAACTCCGGCGGAGCCACGCCCGACCCGGTGCTTACGGCGCCGCTGCACGCCGTCGCCGAGTCGAGCGCAGTCCGGGCGGTCCTCGACGAGAGCGGGCGGATCGAGCTCGTCACCGATGACGATTCGCTGCGAGGACGCCTTCTTTCGCTGCTTCTGACCATCAGGACTGCCCAACTCGACGGCACCTGGGTGCACATGAAGGCCTGCGCGAACGACGACTGTCTGTGGGCGTTCTACGACCACTCCCGCAACCACGGTGGGACCTGGTGCGACATGGCGACGTGTGGAAACAAGTTGAAGAACCGCGAGTTCCGGGCCAGGCGCCGCCAGCCGCGGTGACTAGCCCGAGAGGTGCCAGACCATGGCGGCAGCGAGCGCACCAAGGCCGTTCAGCGACCAGTGCAGGGCAATGGGCGCGATCAGGCTGCCGCTGCGCCTGCGCAGCCAGGTGAAGACGAAACCTGCTGCCCCCGTCGCGATCACGGCCATCACCACGCCGGCGATCATGCCGAGGACACCCACGCCGAACAGGTCGGTGAACCCGACATTGCTACTGGTCAAGCCGAACGACGTCGCGATGTGCCACATGCCGAACAGCAATGAACCCGCCGCCGCGACGCCCCGAACCCCCCAAGCCCGGTCCAGCGTGCCGTGCAGCACTCCACGGAAGGCGAGTTCCTCGGGGATCACGGTCTGCAGCGGGATGATGATCATCGACGCCAGCAGCGCACCCGAGACGGTGGCGTAGTGGTTGTTCATGAACATCGGCCGCGTCCACGGCAACAACGCCCCTGCGACGATGACCGTACCGACCAGAGCGACGGCGCCGAGCGCGTACCACGCGCCGGAGCGCCAGTGGTCACGACCGAGTCCCAGCTCGCTCCAGCCCAACCCGCGGGATCGCACCAGCAGTACCAGTCCGATCGCCGCCGCGGGCACCACGACGACGTTCGCCCACGGCGTGGTGAAGTGGGCGAGGAGATTCGTCAGGGCCAAGACCACCACCACGACGCCGATGTCGACGTAGACGCGAAAGTGATGCAGAGCCGACAGCTGACCGATCAGCGGGTGAGGTGGCGCTTCGGCCGAGGTGAGGTCAGACATGACCGCGCCAATTGTACGTGTGCCTGCGGAACGGGCACGTCAAGCCGTTCCGGCCGCTCGGCGGGGACCCGCCACGCACCGTCGGGGATCGCTGAACGATACTGATCCGCATGCTTGACAGGTGTCAGCTTTTAGCGTCGGTAAGGGTGCTGGACACCGGTGGACCCGGGTCCGACGGCGTGAGCAGGCTCCTCGCCGACCTCGGCGCCGACGTGCTCAAGGTCGAGGCGCCGGGGGGTGCCGACCAGCGCACGGCCCGTCCGTCCGTGTCGGGAGCGTCGGTCGCCTTCGCGCTGGACAACGCGAACAAACGAAGCACCATCCTCGACGTCACCGACCCGAGCGACCGCGGTCGTTTCGCCGAGCTCGTCTCCTGCGCCGACATCTTGGTCGACGGCGGGGGGCCCGTCGGCGCGGCCACGTTCGGCACGTCCGCCGCCGACCTGGCGGACCGGCACGGGCACCTCGTCGCGCTCGAGGTCACCGACTTCGGCACGTCGGGCCCACACGCGCACTGGCAAGCCACCGACTCCGTGCTGTACGCGATGTCGACCGCACTGTCCCGTTCGGGGCCCACCACCGGTCGCCCCGTCTTGCCGCCATCGGGGATCGCCTCGGCCACCGCCGCCGTGCAGGCCGCCTGGGTCGCACTCGTCGCGTACTACCACCGATTGCGTTGCGGCCGAGGGGACTACATCGACTTCTCCCGGTTCGAGGCGGTCGTCCAGTGCCTGGACCCGCCGTTCGGTTCGGAGGGGCAGGCCGCCGTCGGGCAGAAGCAGTCGGGCGAATTGTGGCGCGGACGTCCGCGCAATCAGCAGATCTACCCCACGTTTCCGTGCCGCGACGGATTCGTCAGGATCTGCTTGCTTTCTGCTAGGCAATGGCGCGGAATGCGGGCCTGGCTCGGTGAACCCGAACAGTTCGCCGATCCCAAGTTCGAGACGATCGCCGCCCGTTACCTGGCATCGAAGGAGCTCAACGCCGCGATCGCCGACCTCGTCGCGCCTCAGACGATGGGTGACCTGGTCGCCCAAGGGCAGCGCAGAGGCGTCCCCATCGCCGCCGTGTTCAGCCCGGCGGAGGCGCTGGCCTCGGAGCACTTCCTCGCCGTCGGCGCGCTGACGGACACCCTCGTCGCACCCGAGATCAGTCTGGCCGTACCGGCTGGACCGTTCGTGATCGACGGCCGCCGAGCCGGAATCGCCAGTCCCAGCCCGGCAGTCGGCGCCAACGACCGCGAATGGCTCGGTGCCGCGCGCCCCGCGGGAGATGCCAGCACCAATCCGAGCAACCGCCCCTTCGAAGGACTGCGCATCCTGGACCTCGGCGTCATCGTCGCCGGCGGCGAGCTCGGCCGGTTGTTCGCCGACCACGGCGCCGAGGTCATCAAGGTGGAGAGCGCGGACTATCCCGACGGGTTGCGACAGACGCTGCCTGGACGGCCGATGAGCCGATCGTGGGCGCTGACCCATCGCAACGAGGCCAGCCTCGGGCTCGATCTACGTTCACCGGACGGTGCGTCCATCTTCCGCCGCCTGGTCGCGGCGTCCGACGCCGTGTTCGCGAACTTCAAGCCGGGTACCCTTGCCTCCCTTGGCTTTTCATATGACTCGCTGGTATCGGCCAACCCGCGCATCGTCCTTGCCGAGAGCAGCGCCTTCGGTTCGACCGGGCCGTGGAGCGATCGCATGGGCTACGGCCCTCTGGTGCGAGCCACCACCGGCGTCAGCAGACTCTGGACCACCGACGACCCCGAAGACACCGGCTTCTACGATTCGACCACGATCTTCCCCGACCACGTCGTCGCGAGAATCACCGCGATCGCCGCCTTGGCCGCCCTCATCAACAGGGGCGACGCCGACGTGGGTGCGCACGTGCACATCTCACAGGCCGAGGCGGCCGTCAACCAGCTCGCCGCGAGCTACGTCACCGATGCCGCCCGCGCCGCCGGACTCGAGGTCGTCGACGACGACGCGGTTCACGCCGTCTATCCGTGCGCCGGCGACGACGAGTGGTGCGTGATCTCCGTGCGCTCGGACGGCGACCGGGCCGCCATGGCCAAGGTGCTGGGCGTCAATGAACTCGCTACTAGCAGAACTGATTTCGTCGCCCAGTTGGCCCAGTGGACCGCCGTCAGGGACAAGGCCGACGTGGTCGAGATGCTCCAGGAGGCCGGCGTGCCCGCCGGGCCGATGAACCGCGCGGTCGACGTGCTCGCAGATCCGCAACTCGACTTCCGACGGACCTACGCCGACATGGTGCACCCGCTCTTCACGGAGTCGATGCCCACCGAGACCCATCCGGCGCCCTTCCGGCGGATCGCCGATGCGCCCCTTCGCCCCGCGCCGATGCCGGGGGAGCACACTCGGGAGATCATCGCTGCGATCCTCGATCTGGATGCCTCCGAGACCGATCGCTTGATCGCCGATGGCGTGCTGTTCACGTGGACTGATCTCCCCGCGAGCGTGCGCGTCAGTTCACGACACGCCGCGGACAACTGACACATCGCGCACGCTCGCGCACGGCAGAAAGGCTCCCAGTGCCCCTTGACCCCAGAACACCGGTGCTCGTCGGCTACGGCCAGGCCAACCAGCACGATAGTGATCCCGCGGTCGAACCCGTCGACCTGATGGAGCGGGCGGCCCGGGCCGCTGCGGATCCGCGGGTGCTCGAAGCCGTCGAATCGGTGCGCATCGTCAACCTGCTGTCTTGGCGGTACCGCAATCCCGGTGTGCTTCTCGCCCAACGGATCCGGGCCCCGCAGGCGGAGGGCCGGTACACCAGCATTGGCGGCAACGTCCCGCAGTCGCTGGTCAATCAGGCGTGTCTGGACATCCAACGCGGCAGCGTTGACACCGTCCTGATCGCCGGTGCCGAGACCTGGCGCACCCGTACGAAGGTGCGCGCCGCAGGCGGCAAGCTCGACTACACCAAGCAGGACGACACGGTGCCCGTCCCGCAGGGCGCCGACGACGAGTTCCAGCTGGCCGGCCCCACCGAACTCCGCATCCACCTGGACCGGCCGTCGTACGTCTACCCGATGTTCGAGCAGGCGCTGCGCATCGCGGCGGGGGAGGCGCCCGACGAGCATCGCCGCCGGATCGGGGAACTGTGGGCTGGCTTCAGCGCCGTCGCGCAAGCCAATCCGCACGCCTGGAATCGGGAACCCGTTACCGCCGAAGACATTTCACAGCCCAGCGCAAGCAACCGAATGATCAGCTGGCCGTACACGAAGCTGATGAACTCCAACAACATGGTCGACCAGGGTGCTGCTCTGATCCTGACGTCCGTGGCGAAGGCCGAGCACCTCCAGATTCCGACCGAACGCTGGGTGTTTCCGTACGCGGGAAGCGACGCCCACGACACGTACCTGATCGGCGAGCGTGCCGAGTTCGATCGCTCACCCGCCATCCGCATCGCCGGTGGGCGCGCACTCGAACTCGCGGGCAAGGGCGTCGACGACATGGACTTCGTCGACGTGTACTCCTGCTTTCCGTCAGCGGTCCAGGTGGCGGCCCGCGAACTCGGCCTGCCACTCGAAGGTGACCGGGCGCTGACCGTCACGGGCGGCCTGACCTTCGCCGGCGGACCGTGGAACAACTACGTCACGCACTCCATCGCCACCATGGCCGAGCGCCTTGCGGCATCGCCAGGCACGCTCGGACTGGTCACGGCCAACGGTGGTTACCTGACCAAGCACAGCTTCGGCGTCTATGGCACCGAGCCGCCGACCGGCGAGTTCCGTTGGGAGGACGTCCAGTCCGCCGTCGATGCCGAGCCCACCCGAGTGGCCGAGGACGCGTGGGAGGGCGTCGGGACCGTCGAGTCGTGGACGACGCCGGTCAGCCGTGATGGCGTGGCCGAGAAGGTGTTCCTCGCCGTCCGCACTCCCGCCGACAGTCGTGCGCTCGCCGTCGTCACCGACGCGTCGGAGGCCGAGGCGAGTACCCGCGAGGACATCGCCGGAGTCAAGGTCCGGGTCGCTACCGACGGGACCGCCACCCTCCTCTGACCGCGACCGAGCACGCCGCAATCGCGAGGGTTGACTTCGTAGATGACCAGTGCCTACAGTGAGCGCCACCACATATTGAAACGTTTCAATACGGAGGAGGGGCGAAATGTCCGAGGTCGCGGCCGATCGGGTGTGCTTCGTCCTTCGGCTCAAGCCCGACCGCGTCGAGGACTACGTCGCCGTCCACCAGAACGTGTGGCCCGAGATGCTCGGCGCCCTGAGCGATGCCGGGTGGCGCAACTACTCGCTCTTCGTCCGACCAGATGACGGCCTCGTCGTCGGCTACCTCGAGACCGACGACTTCGAGGCTGCGCAGTCGGCGATGGCCGCCACCGAGGTCAACGCTCGCTGGCAGGCCGGCATGGCCGACTTCTTCCAGCATCCCGCGGGAGTGCAGCCCGACCAGGCGATGAAGCCGCTCACCGAGTACTTCCACCTCGACTAGAACTGAAGGACGACCATGAAAATCGGAGCACGCACCACGACCGGTTGGCGGGCGACCATCGCGGTCGCCATGTCCAACTACATCGAGGCGGGATCGATCATCGCGATCGCCACCAGCCTGGCGTTCTGGCAGTCCGAGTTCGGGATCAGCAACTTCGCGGTCGGACTGCTTGCCGCGTTGAGTGCCAACGCATTCGGTGCCGCCATCGGCGCGATTCTCGGCGGACCGCTGTGCGACCGCTTCGGCCGCAAGGCCATCTACACCTATGACCTTCTGGTCTACATGGCGGGCGTTCTGCTCGCCGCCTTCGCGGTCAACTACACGATGTTGTTGGCCGCCTTCATCATCACCGGCATCGCCGTCGGCGCGGGCGTTCCCGCGTCGTGGACCTACATCGCCGAGCAGGCACCATCGGACGGCCGCGCCAAGCACGTCGGAACCGCCCAGCTCGCCTGGTCGATCGGTCCGCTGATCGGCTTCGGCCTCGCGGCCGCGCTGGCCCCGCTCGGGCTGCTCGGATCGCGGCTGATCTTCCTGCACCTGTTCGTGGTTGCCGCCGTGGTCTGGTGGGTTCGGCAGGGGCTGGCGGAATCGAAGATCTGGACCGAGGACAAGGAAGAAGCCAAGGTCGAGGCACGCGGCGCCGCAACGGCGATCGGGCTGCGCGGCCTGCGTGGCCTGTTCTCCCGCAGGGTCAACATCAGCGCCCTGCTGTTCCTCGGTGGCATCTACCTCTTCTGGAACACCGTCGCAGGCCAGGCCGGCATCTTCATGCCCCGCGTCTACGACACCGCCGGGCTGCACAGCCCCGTCGCGCAGAACATGCTGCAGGTCCTGGTCTGGGGTTGCACCGTGGCAGCGACCTACTTCGGCTTCATGCGCTACGGCGACCGGATGTCGCAGCGGCTGCTGTACGTGATCGGCGCCGCGCTGGGCATCGTCGGGTGGATCGTGCTGGTGGCGTTCACCGATGGCGGCGTGCCGACCATGCTGGCATTCGCCGTCCTCTGGGGTGTGTCTGCGGGTATCGGCGCGCAGGCGTTCTACAGCCTCTGGGCCAGCGAGCTGTTCGCCACTCCGTACCGCGCCAGCGCTCAGGGCGTGATGTTCTGTGTGGTGCGTAGCTTCACCGGTTTGTTGAGCTACTTCTTCCCGACGCTGCTGGCCGTCACCGGCCTGACCGGCGTCGGGCTGCTGCTGATCGGACTCCTGACGGTGGCGCTCGTCATCGGCGCCGTTTGGGCGCCGGAGACCCGGGGCAAGACGTTGCAGGAGATCGAAGTCGAACGATACGGACCGACGTGGGACGAGACCGTGAAGAGCCCGGCCGTGACGGAGGTGGCAGTCCGATGAACAACGTGCTCGACAACCTCGCCATCGAACTGCCGTCCTGGGCGTTCGGAAACTCGGGGACGCGGTTCAAGGTATTCGGCACGCCCGGAACGCCGCGCACCATCGAGGAGAAGATCGCCGACGCGGCGACGGTGCACCGGTTCACCGGCATGGCACCGTCGGTGGCGCTGCACATTCCGTGGGATCGGGTCGACGACTACGCCGCGCTCGGCGCCCACGCCGCCGACCACGGCGTGAAGCTAGGCACCATCAACTCCAATACCTTTCAGGACGACGACTACAAGTTCGGCAGCCTGACGCACACCGACAAGTCGGTGCGACAAAAGGCGATCGACCACCACCTGGCCTGCATCGAGATCATGAACCAGACGGGGTCCCGAGACCTCAAGATCTGGCTGGCCGACGGCACCAACTACCCCGGCCAGGGTGACATCCGCGGCAGGCAAGACCGGCTGGCCGAATCGTTGGCCACCATCTACCAGCACGTCGGTCCCACCCAGCGAATGGTGTTGGAGTACAAGTTCTTCGAGCCCGCGATGTACATGACCGACGTGCCGGACTGGGGTACGTCCTATGCGCAGGTCTCCGCCCTCGGTGAGCGCGCGAAGGTATGCCTCGACACCGGTCATCACGCACCGGGCACCAACATCGAGTTCATCGTCGCGCAACTGCTTCGCCTGCAGAAGCTGGGCTCGTTCGACTTCAACTCGCGCTTCTACGCCGACGACGACCTCATCGTCGGAGCCGCCGATCCGTTCCAGCTGTTCCGCATCATGTTCGAAGTGATTCGCGGCGGCGGCTTGGACGGTCCGGGCGAGCGAGGCGACGGGGAAGCAGGAGGAGCCTCCGACCTCGCGTTGATGCTCGATCAGTGCCACAACGTCGAGGCCAAGATTCCTGGGCAGATCCGCTCGGTGCTGAACGTGGCGGAGATGACGGCGCGCGCGCTGCTCGTCGACACCGAGGCACTTGCCACGGCCCAGGACACCGGCGACGTCCTGGGCGCCAACGAGATCTTCATGGACGCGTTCTACACCGACGTCAGGCCCGCGATGGCGCAGTGGCGCACCGACCGCGGCCTTCCTGCAAACCCGATGCGCGCCTTCGCGGAATCGGGCTACCAGGACACCGTCAACGTCGAACGCGTTGGCGGCACTCAATCTTCTTGGGGAGCATGAGAATGACCAACCGCACCGTCGAGGAATTGATCGCCAGGTCCAACCGGCTCGGCTCCGACCCGAAGAACACCAACTACGCAGGCGGGAACACCTCGGCAAAGGGTTCCGACGTCGATCCAGTCACCGGGGCACCGGTAGACCTGTTGTGGGTCAAGGGTTCCGGGGGAGACCTCGGCACCCTGGAGGAGGACGGGCTGGCCGTGCTGCGGCTGGACCGGATGCGGGCACTGGTCGACGTCTATCCCGGCCTCGAGCGCGAAGACGAGATGGTCGCGGCTTTCGACTACTGCCTGCACGGGCGTGGTGGAGCGGCGCCGTCGATCGACACCGCGATGCACGGCCTGGTCGATGCGGCACACGTCGACCACCTGCATCCAGACTCGGGGATCGCGCTGGCGACCGCCGCCGACGGTGAAGCGCTCACCAAGCAGATCTTTGGTGACCGCGTCGTGTGGATCCCATGGCGCAGACCGGGTTTCCAGCTCGGTCTCGACATCGCCGAGATCAAGAAGCGCAATCCCCAGGCGATCGGAACCATTCTCGGCGGCCACGGCATCACCGCGTGGGGTGACACGTCGGCCGAGGCCGAGGCGTACTCCCTGGAGATCATCGACACGGTGCAGCGCTACCTCGACGCCAACGGGCGACCGCAGCCCTTCGGTGCCCCGCTGAGCGGCTTCGGCGCACTGCCCGACGAGCAGCGTCGGACCAAGGCCGCCGAACTGGCCCCGTTCATCCGCGGGCTGGCATCGACCGACAAGGCCCAGGTGGGCCATTTCACCGACGACCCGCGGGTGCTCGACTTCCTCTCCAGCAGTGAACATCCCCGGCTTGCGGCGCTGGGCACCAGTTGCCCGGATCACTTCCTGCGCACCAAGGTCAAGCCGATGGTGCTCGACCTCCCTGCGGATGCCTCACTCGACGACTGCCGCACCCGGCTGACCGAACTGCACCAGGCTTACCGTGCGGACTACCAGGCGTACTACGACCGGCATGCCACTGCCGAAAGCCCCGCGCTGCGCGGTGCCGATCCGGCGATCGTGCTGATTCCCGGCGTCGGAATGTTCAGCTACGGCAAGGACAAGCAGACGGCCAGGGTGGCAGGCGAGTTCTACCTCAACGCCATCAACGTGATGCGTGGCGCCGAGGCGATCTCCACGTACGCCCCGATCGACGAGGCGGAGAAGTTCCGCATCGAATACTGGGCCCTCGAGGAAGCCAAGCTGGCCAGGATGCCCAAGCCCAAGCCGCTGGCCACGCGCATCGCCCTGGTCACCGGCGCGGCCTCGGGCATTGGCAAGGCCATCGCCGAACGCCTTGCCGCCGAGGGCGCCTGCGTCGTCATCGCCGACCTCGACGCCGAAAAGGCCGCGGCCGCAGCGGAAGCGATCGGCACGACCGACGTGGCGATCGGGATTTCGGCCGATGTCACCGACGAGACGGCCGTGCAGGCCGCCATCGACGCCTGCGTGCTTGCCTTCGGCGGCATCGACATCGTCGTCAACAACGCCGGCCTCTCGCTGTCCAAGTCACTGCTCGAGACGACGGCCGAGGACTGGGACCTGCAGCACAGCGTGATGGCCCGCGGTTCCTTCCTGGTGTCGAAGGCGGCGGCACGGGCGCTGATCGACCAGAAGCTCGGCGGCGACATCATCTACATCTCGTCGAAGAACTCGGTCTTCGCAGGCCCCAACAACATCGCTTACTCGGCGACCAAGGCCGACCAGGCGCATCAGGTGCGGCTGCTGGCCGCCGAACTGGGCGAGCACGGCATCAAGGTCAACGGCATCAACCCCGATGGCGTGGTCCGCGGCTCTGGCATCTTCGCCGGCGGCTGGGGCGCCAAGCGGGCCGCGGTGTACGGAGTGCCCGAGGAGGAGCTCGGCGCCTACTACGCGCAGCGCACCCTGCTGAAACGCGAAGTGCTGCCGGAGAACATCGCCAACGCCGCGTTCGCGCTGTGCACGTCGGACTTCTCGCACACCACGGGGCTGCACGTGCCGGTGGACGCCGGTGTCGCGGCAGCCTTTCTGCGATGAGCACCGGCCGGTTCGTTGCGGTCGACCTTGGCGCCACCAGCGGCCGGGTCATGCTGGCCGACGTCGGCCCCGGCACGCTGGAGATGCGCCAGCTGAACCGGTTCGTCAACGAGCCCGTCTACCTCTGGAACGGTCAGCGCACCGCAATGCACTGGGACCTGCCCGGGCTGTTCGCAGGAGTCTGCGCGGGGTTGGCCGAAGCGGGTCGTACGGCATCTGATCTGACGAGCGTTGGCGTGGACTCCTGGGCCGTCGACTACGGGCTGCTGCGCGGCGGGAAATTGCTTGGGCTGCCGTACAACTACCGCGACGCCCGCTGTGCGCTCGGCGCCGACACCGTGCACGCCACGCTGCCCCAGGATCAGGTCTACGCGCGCAACGGACTGCAGTTCCTGGCGTTCAACACGATGTTTCAGCTGGCCGCCGACAAGCTCGAAGGTCTACTCGACGTCGCAGACGCCGCACTTCTGGTGCCCGACCTGATCGGATACTGGCTGACCGGCCGCATGTCGACCGAGCGGACCAACGCGTCGACCACGGGCTTGCTCGGCATCGACGGGCAGTGGGACGCCGAACTCGAGTCGATGCTTGGGCTGCCCAGTGGCTTGTTCCCCGAACTCGCCGAGCCGGGCACCGAGCTCGGTACCGTGCTTCCCGATCTTGCCGACCGGGTCGGGCTCACCGCCGGACTGCGCGTCACCACCGTCGCGTCGCACGACACCGCCTCGGCGGTCGTCGCCATTCCGATGAACTCGGGCGCGGCGGCCTACATCTCGTGCGGCACGTGGGCGTTGGTGGGTGTCGAACTCGGCGCACCGGTGGTGACCGCAGCGGCCCGCAACGCCAACTTCACCAACGAAGTGGGCGCCGACGGACGAATTCGCTTTCTGCGCAACGTGATGGGGCTCTGGCTGCTCAGCGAGTCAGTGCGGCACTGGGAACGTGACGGGTCCCGCATCGATCTACCCCAGCTGTTGGAGCAGGCCGCGGCGTGCCCGGCGCCTGCCGAGGTCTTCGACGGAGACGATCCCCGCTTCGTCGAGCCCGGCGACATGCCGGCGCGCATTCTCTCCTGGTACGCCGAGCGAGACCTGCCCGCGCCTGCGAGTCGGCCCGAGATGGCCCGTGCCATCGTGGAGAGCCTCGCCGCCGGCTTCGCCCGCGGCGTCGAGCAGTCCGCTGCCCTCACCGGAGTTCCGGTAGAGACGGTTCACCTGGTCGGCGGCGGCGCCAAGAATCGCCTGCTCTGTCAGTTGGTCGCCGACCGGGTCGGCAGGCCGGTGGTCGCAGGTCCCGTTGAGGCAACCGCAATCGGCAACGTTCTGGTCCAAGCGCGCGCACACGGCCTGTTACACGGCGATCTCGATGACCTTCGTGGCACCATGGCCACCACGTTGGCAGGGATGCGTTTCGAGCCGCAACGGGCTCATGCCGGAAGGGTTCTACGTTCATGAGTAAGAAGATGAAGCGACGATTGCCGAGCAGGCACGACCTCGCGCCGCTCATGCAGTTCAAGAAGCCGGAGTTCGACGCTACCAAGCGCAGGCTGGACAAGGCGCTGACGATCGAAGATCTGCGCCGCATCGCCAAGCGCCGAACCCCGCGGGCGGCGTTCGACTACACCGACGGCTCCGCGGAGGCCGAACTGTCCATCGCTCGCGCGAGGCAGGCGTTCTCCGACATCGAGTTCCATCCGGCCATCCTTCGCGACGTGTCGAAGGTCAGCACCAGCTGGGACGTCCTCGGTGCGCCGGTGGCCATGCCGTTCGGCATCGCGCCCACCGGATTCACACGCATGATGCATACCGAGGGCGAGATCGCCGGTGCGCACGCCGCGGGGCGGGCGGGCATCCCGTTCTCGCTGTCGACGATGGGCACCACGGCGATCGAGGATGTCAAGGCGGCGAACCCGCTCGGCCGCAACTGGTTTCAGCTGTACATGTGGAAGGACCGGGACCGTTCGATGGCGCTCGTCGAGCGCGCGGTGGCCGCCGGCTACGACACCCTTCTGGTCACCGTCGACGTGCCCGTCGCGGGTGCCCGGCTGCGCGACAAGCGCAACGGCATGTCCATCCCGCCCGCTCTGACGATGCGCACCATCGCGAACGCGCTACCGCGCCCGCAGTGGTGGATCGACTTCCTGACCACCGAACCGCTGGCGTTCGCATCGCTCGACCGTTGGTCTGGCACCGTGGCCGAATTGCTGGACACGATGTTCGATCCCACGGTCACCTTCGAGGATCTGGCCTGGATCAAGTCGCAGTGGCCAGGCAAGTTCGTGGTCAAGGGCGTTCAGACCGTCTCCGACGCACGCGCGGTGACCGACCTGGGGGTCGACGGCATCCTGCTGTCCAATCACGGTGGGCGTCAACTGGATCGGGCGCCAATTCCGTTCCACCTGTTGCCCGCGGTGGTCGCAGAGGTGGGCAAGGACGTCGAGGTCCACCTCGACACCGGGATCATGTCCGGCGCCGACGTGGTGGCCGCGGTCGCCATGGGCGCGAGGTTCACGTTGATCGGCCGCGCCTACCTGTACGGGTTGATGGCAGGCGGAGAGGCCGGCGTCAACCGCGCCATCGAGATCCTCTCGGGCCAGGTCGAACGCACGATGCGGCTGCTCGGCGTGACGTGCCTCGAAGAGCTCACACCCGATCACGTCACCCAGCTGATGCGGTTGGCCCCGCGCCCGCTGACGGGCAAGGCGGGGGACTAGTCCGAGTGGCCGCCGGGATCCGCGATGTCGCCGCTGCAGCGTCGGTGTCCGTTGGCACGGTGTCCAATGTGCTCAACGCCCCGGAGCGGGTCGCGCCCGCTACCGTCGCGCGGGTGCACGCGGCGATCGAGAAGTTGGGCTTCGTCCGCAACGACGCGGCCCGTCAACTGCGGGCGGGCCAGTCCCGCTGTGTCGGGCTGCTCGTCCTCGACGTCGGTAACCCGTTCTTCACCGACGTCGCCCGATCCGCCGAACGGCGTGCGGCACAAAGCAATCTGGTCGTGCTGCTGGGTACCTCCGACGACGATTCCCGTCGCGAACGTGCCTATCTGGAGACCTTCGAAGAGCAGCGCGTCTTTGGGCTTCTGATCTCACCGGTCGGCGAGGACCTCGAGCGTCTGCGCGCCCTTCAAGGCCGCGGCGTTCCCGTAGTGCTGGTCGACCGCGACGGAGCCGACACTCCATTTGCCTCGGTGGCGGTCGACGACGTCGCCGGCGGCAAGTTGGCGGCGAGACACCTGTGCGAGCAGGGGCGCACCCGCATCGCCTACGTCGGCGGACCGCCCGGCCTGCGACAGGTCGCCGACCGTCTGGCTGGAGCCACGGCTGCTGTCGACGAATACCCGGGCACCACACTGGAAGTGGTCCCCACCGACGAGGCAAGCGTGCTGGCCGGGCGGGCAGCGGGCGAACGGTTGTGCGCCCTGGCCGCGGGCCGCAGACCCGACGCGGTGTTCTGCGCCAACGACCTTCTGGCGATCGGGATGTTGCAAGCGTTGACCGGTAGCGGGGTGCGCGTCCCCGACGACATCGCGCTGATTGGTTACGACGACATCGACTTCGCCCGTTCGGCGACGGTTCCGCTGTCATCGGTGCGCCAGCCGAGCGCGGACATCGGAAGGACGGCCATGGACCTTCTCCTGGCCGCGACGGAGTCGCCGGAGGCCGAGCCGAGGCACGTGATGTTCCGTCCGGAGCTGGTGGTCCGCGCCTCGACTGTCGTTTGACGCGGCCCGCATCCTCCGTCGTTTGACGCGGCCCGCATCCTCCGCTACTTGATCGTGTAGCCGCCGTCGATCAGCAGGTCGGCCCCGTTGATCATGGCGGAAGCTCCCGAGGCGAGAAATATTGCGGCCGCAGCAATCTCGTTTGGATAGGCGAACCGCCCGGTGGGGATCAACTTCTTGAGCGCATCCCCCTTGGGGTTGTCCCACGCCTTGATTCCAAGATCAGTGAGCACCACCGTGGGGGAGATGCTATTGACACGCACGCCGCGGCCGGCCCATTCGGTGGCGAGGACCTTGGTGATACCGACGACACCGAACTTCGATGCGCAGTAGGCGACGTGTTCGTCGATCGCCACGCTGGCCGCCTGCGAGGCCATGTTGATGATGACACCGCTGCCCGCGGCCAGCATGTGCTTGCCGACGGTCTGGCACATCAGGAATGTGCCCGTGAGGTTGACGGCAATGGTGGCGTTCCAGTGGGAGAGTGAAATTGCCTCCGCAGGAGCAAGTCTCGCGATTCCGGCGCTGTTGACGAGGACGTCGATCTTGCCGAAGTCCTTGACGACGGCCGACACCGTCGACTCGACGGATTCGGGATCCGACACGTCACACGGGTAGCCTCCGTCCGCCGCGAGATCGGCGACCGCAACGGTGGCGCCCTTCGACGCGAAGGCCGCCGCGATGGCCGCCCCGATTCCGGACGCACCACCGGTCACCAGGGCTACCAGCCCGTCCAGCCGAAAGTCGAAATCTACTTCTGCCTGGGTTGTTTCGGGCATATCCAGCTCTCCTTGGAATCGGATTCGGTTCAATCGAGGACGGCGGTGGCGATGTCGACGTCGGTGACGAGCGAGGACACCAGGCCGGACTTGAGAACGGCCTTGGTGGCCACCGCCTTCTCCTTGCCCGCCGCAATGGCGATCCTGGTGGGGATTGCCCGCAGCACCGGTTCGTCGATGCCCATCCGGCGCCCGTCGAGGCCGGGGACCCGCTTGCCGTCGACGTCAAGCAGCAGTGCGCAGGTTTCGGCGCACACCCCTGCCTCGCCGAGAGCGGTCGTCTCGGCCGCGGTCAACGACTCGAAGACCTGGGATGCGCCCGCTGCCCAGGCTCCGACCGAGACGATCGCGCAGCTGACCGACGATTGGCGGTCGATCGCCTCGCGGATCTGCAGGTTGTCGCCGAGGCTCTGCGCGGTGCGCGCATCGGTGACGACCAGCGGGGCGTACAGCGGCCACGATTCACCGCCACTCACTTCACTGATCCGCCGGACCAGATCAGTGCCGTTGGCGGTGATGGGACCCGCCATACCCGTGAGTTGTACGACGTCGCAACGGGGTAACGCCGTCAGATACGGCGCGATGTGCGTCAGGGTGCGGCCGCAGTCGACGCCGACGACGTCTCCATCGCGCAGAATCGACTGCAGGAGTTCGGCCATCGCCCTGGCGACGGCGTCGACGTGATCGGCGGCGTTGTTCGAGTCCGCGGCAACCGCATAGGCGTGCTCGAGTCCGAATTGGCGCTGGAGTGCCGTCGACAGGTCGACGTCGATGGCGCCGGGGTTGTGGATCTTGATCTCGACCATCCCGGATTCGATCGCCTCGTCGAGCATTCTGGCGACCTTGAATCGGGACAGCCCAAACTCCTCGGCGATCTGGATTCGGGTGCGACCCTCCAGGTAGTAGCGACGGGCGATGACCGCTCGTTGGAACAACTCATCGGGCCCCATGGGTCGCCTTCCGGTGAATCGTGAGCCGCTGGGCTCGCCCGCCTCTGCACATATGTGCAGCGGCATTGACATGTGAGCATACGCATTGCATGATCCACATCACAAAGGAACACATGAGTATCGGGGTTAACAGATGAGCGATGACGACACCGGCCTGTCAGAACTGGCCGGCGCCGTGTTGTCGCGTGAGTCGGCAGCCCTCTCCGCGCTGGTGGGCGCGGTCGAGTCGAGCGTCGTTACCGTCGCCCGACAGATGATCGACGTCCCAGGCAAGGTCGTCACGACCGGTTCCGGCACCTCGGGGATCATGGCCGAACGCCTGGCCCACCTCCTGTCGGTATGCGGTACCCCCGCGGTCTATCTGCCGTCGATGGACGCCTTGCACGGCGGAATGGGCGCGATCACCATCTCGGATTTGGTCATTGCGATCTCCAAGACCGGTCAGAGCCACGAGCTCACCAACCTCGTCGAGCGACTGGGATTTCGCGGCATCCACGTCGTTGCCGTCACCGAGAGTCCCGACTCCCCGTTCGCGGTCGCCGCAGGCAGCGTCGCGGCGCTGCCTCCGACGCCTGCCGGCGCCGATCCCGGCGACATGATCGCGATGGCAAGCACCCTCGCGGTCGGCGCCTGGAGTGACGCGGTGGCCGTGGTGACCATGTCGATGCGCGGCCACACGGTCGGTGACGTCATCGACAGTCATCCCGCGGGCGGCGTCGGCGTTCGTGGCCACCGTCCCGGCGATGAATCGGCACCGGTGGTGCGCGGCGCATGACGACTTCAGCGGTGATGGGCGTCGACTCGTCGACGCAGTCGTGCAAGGTCGAGATTCGCGACCTCAACACCGGGCGGATCCTCGGTTCTGGCGCGGCACCACATCCGCCCGCATTTCCGCCGTGCAGTGAACAACACCCGAAGGACTGGGTCAGCGCCCTCGTCGCGGCGGCGACACGAGCCATGTCGACGTGCGTCCAGCGGCTCGAGATTCGCGCGATCTCCGTCGCCGCACAATGCCACGGGTTGGTCCTGCTCGACGCACACGGCGAGGTACTGCGCGAGGCCAAGCTCTGGAACGACACGACCGGTGCGCCCAACCTTGCCCGCCTCGTCGAGCGCATCGGCGCCCGTCGCTGGGTGATGCGAATCGGCACCCTGCCGACGGCCGCGTTCACCATCGCCAAGCTCGCTTGGGTCGCCGAGCACGAACCCGGCCTGCTCGACCGGGTGGCGACCGTGCTCCTGCCGCACGACTACCTGACCTACTGGCTCACCGGCGAGAAGGTGACCGACCGGTCCGACGCGTCAGGCACCGGGTACTTCGACGCCGTTGAAGGACAATGGATTCCGTCCTATCTCGAGCTCGCGGCGGGGGACCGGGATTGGGGCGCCAAGCTGCCGACCGTCCTCGGGCCCGCCGCGGCAGCGGGCATGGTTCGGGCCACCGCGGCAACCCAACTCGGCATCGGCGACGACGTCCTGGTCGGTGCGGGCGGCGGCGATCAGCATGCCGCGTACCTCGGCCTTGGCCTGACCGACGGCGACCAGTACTTCAGCATCGGCACCTCGGGCGTGGTGGCGACGTCATCTCGGGGTCCCGTGTTCGACACGACGGGCGCGGTCGACGGCGTCGCCGACATGACCGGCGGGTACCTACCATTGATGAGCACGTTGAACGCCGCACGGGTCGTCGACAGGGCCGCCGTTCTGTTGGGCACCGACCTGAACGGAATTTCCGAGCTGGCGCTGGCGGCGGGGCCCACCCAGGGCCCGGTGCTGGTGCCATTCCTCGACGGAGAACGCACGCCGGACCGGCCCGACGCACGCGGCGCCTTCGCCGACATCACCTCGCAAACCACCCGCGAGGAACTTGCCCGCGCGTTCGTCGAAGGCCCCCTGCTGTCGCTGCTGTCCGGCCGCGACAGCCTCATCGCGTGCGGCGTCGACATCGGCGGGGCCGCAACGGCCGTCGGTGGCGGGACTCGTTCGCCAGCAACGCTGCAACTACTGGCCGACCTGCTCGACGACGAGGTCACGCTGCCCGACGTCGACGAGGCGACCGCACGCGGCGCATGCATCCAGGCCGCCGCCGTGGCCTCGCGCACCGACCGTGCCGGACTCGTCGACCTCGCCAAGCGGTGGCAGCCAGATGCCCGGGCGCGCGTCCAGCCGCGCGCACACGGCAGGAATCTCGACGCGGTGCGCACTCGCTGGGCGACGCTGGCGGCATCGCCAATCCTCGACGGCGGAGGCACGCGATGACCGAACTGGCGTCGTGGCACCGTGACTTTCCCGGCCTCCTGGCCGGGTCCGTGTACGCCGCGACCGACTCCCGCGTCGCCGCCGCACAGGCGCTGGCCGACGTCGGACTCGACGTCCACGTCGACGTGATGGCCGTATCGGAGGGTCTACCCGCCGGTGTGAGTCTGGCTGAACTGCAGATGATCTCGAGCGCCGTCGATCGCGAGAGGGTCGCCGTCCACCTGATCGGCTCTGGTGAGTTCGTCGACGCCGTATTGCCGAAGATCCTGGCGCTGCGCCCCGGCGTGGTGTTCCTGCCATGGCAGGCGTTCACGCTTGCGCGTGCCCAGGCGATCCGCGCAACGGGCGGCTCGGCGTGGATCGCCGCGTGGCGGGAATGGGATGGCCTCGGCGATCCGCCATGGCCCGCCGATCCCGACGGCGTCCTGGTGATGCTGATCGAACCTGGCACGCGGGACCGGTGCCGACTGGATCGGCTCGGTCTCGTCACCGCCTGCACCACCAGGTTTCCCGAACTACCCGTGGCCGTCGACGGCGGCGTCACCGAACAAATTGCGCCGTTGTGCGCCGCCGCCGGGGTCCAGCAGATGGTCGTCGGCCGCGCCCTACTGACCCCCGAACGAATGGAAGCGATATGAGCACGATGCGCGCGAGCGTGATGACCGGAGTCGGCACACTGCAGATCGAGGATCGACCAGTCCCGACGCCGGGACCCCACGAGGTCCTCGTCGAGGTCGCCGCCGTCGGGGTCTGCGGATCCGACGTGCACTACTACCGCCACGGACGGATCGGCGACTTCGTCGTCGAGCAGCCGATGATCCTCGGGCACGAGCTGTCGGGTCGCATCGCGGCCGTCGGAGACCAAGTCGACCCGACCCGCGTCGGCCAGCGGGTCGCCGTCGAACCACAACACCCGTGCAGGCGGTGCAAGCAGTGCACCGCAGGGCGCTACAACCTGTGCCCGTACATGGAGTTCTACGCCACCCCACCGATCGACGGCGCGTTCTGCCGCTACGTCACCATCGATGCCGAATTCGCCCATCCGGTACCCGATTCCATGTCCGACGAAGCGGCCGCACTGCTCGAGCCGCTCTCCGTGGCCGTCACCACGATGCGTAAGGCCAAGGTAGCGCCGGGCACCTCGATCCTGATCGCAGGCGCCGGTCCCATCGGCGTTATGTGCGTGCAGGTCGCACGGGCGTTCGGTGCTGCCCGCATCATCGTGTCGGATCTTCAGGAGTCTCGCCGCGAGGCAGCGCGGCGCTTCGGCGCCACCGAGGTGATCGATCCGATGGTCGACGACGTCGCCGCCCTCGATCCCCAGGTGGACGCCTTCGTCGACGCCAGTGGCGCGGCGCCTGCGGTGGTCAGCGGAATCAAGGCGGTGGGTCCGGCTGGGCACGTCGTCCTCGTCGGCATGGGCTCCGGCGACTTCGCCTTGCCCATCGGCTACATCCAGAACATGGAGATCAACGTGACCGGGGTGTTCCGCTATACGGATACCTGGCCTGCGGCAATACATCTGGTCACATCGGGAGCCGTCGACCTCGATGGCATGGTGACCGGTCGTTACGACCTCGAACACGTCGGCGAGGCACTCGACAGCGACACCGACCCGGCAAGCCTGAAGTCGATCGTCGTCCCGAAATGACGGATCGTCCCGCAATGAAGGAGAGCACAGTCATGAGCACGCGTTCACCGTTCGACCTGACCGGTCGCACCGCCTTGGTGACGGGCGGAAATCAGGGTCTCGGCCGGGCGTTCGCATTCGGTCTCGCCGAAGCCGGTGCCACAGTGGCGATCTCGGGTCGCAGCGCCGAGCGCAATGAGAAGGTCGTCGCGGAGGCGGCAGGCGCCGGACACACGATGCATCCGATCACCGCCGACATCACCAGCCAGGCCGACGTAGAGCGGATGACGGCCGAGGCCATCGAGGCACTCGGGCACGTCGACATCCTGGTGAACAACGCGGGTACCTGCCATCACGCCGACTCCTGGGACGTCACCGAGGAGCAATGGGACGACGTGTTCGACCTGAACGTCAAGGCCCTGTGGGCCTGCTCGCTTGCGGTCGGTGCCCACATGCGCGAGCGCGGCTCTGGCTCGGTGGTCAACATCGGGTCGATGTCAGGTCTCATCGTGAACCGGCCGCAGATGCAGCCCGCGTACAACGCGTCCAAGGCCGCGGTCCATCACCTGACCAAATCGCTTGCCGCCGAATGGGGCCCACTGGGTATCCGCGTCAACGCGGTGGCGCCGGGCTACTGCAAGACCGAGATGGCACCGGTGGACCGCCCCGACCTCAAGCGCTACTGGATCGACGACGCGCCGCAGCAGCGGTACGCGATGCCGGAGGAGATCGCCCCCAGCGTGGTCTTCCTGGCCAGTGACGCCGCCTCGTTCATCACCGGGTCCGTCCTCGTTGCCGACGGGGGCTACACCGCATGGTGAACGTCGCCGAGACGGGCACCAACCGCCGGGTCGTCGTCAACTCCATCGACGACGTCGTCTTCGAGACCGTGCCGGAGGCCGACCCCGCGGCCGGAGAGGTGCGCGTCCGCAGCACGGTCGTCGGCATCTGTGGTTCGGATCTGCACGCGGCGTGCGGAAGCCACCCGTTCATCGATCTGCCCTACCGGCCGGGACACGAGGTGATCGGCGTCGTCGATGCGGTGGGTGCCGACGTCGACGACTCCTGGTTGGGTACCCGCGTGGTCGTCGAGCCCAATCTCGCCTGCGGTCACTGCACCCAGTGCGCGGCGGGTCGCTACAACATCTGCCGCGAACTCCTGGTGCTCGGGTGCCAGACACCCGGCGGGCTCGCCGACAGTTTCACGGTCGGCGCCGATCGGCTCGTCGCGCTCAACGCCGAACTCGACGACGACCACGCCATCCTGATCGAACCGTTGGCAACTCCCGTCCACGCCGTCCGCCGAGCAGCGCAGGCCGTTGGCGATCTGCGTGGCCGGCCCGTCGTGGTTATCGGCGCGGGCCCCATCGGGCTGTTCGTACTGGTCGCGGCCCGCAACGCGGGTGCCAAGGTCGTCGTCGCCGACCTGCTGCCCTCCAAACGTGAGCGGGCCGAACGTCTCGGCGCCGCAGGCAGTTTCGACCCGACCGCACCGGATGCCGTCGAGGCTGCGCTGGCTCTTCTCGGCGGTCCCGCCGCGGTGGTCATCGACTGCGTGGCTAGGGAGAGTTCGGTGGCCCAGGCCGTCGACCTGGTCGACAAGGGCGGCGCCATCATGATCGTTGGCGTCGCCGCGGGTGCGGTGCCGGTGCGACTCGACCTCATCCAGGATCGCGAGTTGGCCCTGATCGGCAACCTGATGTACGTCCGCGAGGACTACACCGCGGCGATCGACCTGCTGGCCTCCGGGGTCGTTCCAATCGACGAGATCATCACCGCCCGATTCGGATTCGAACAGTCCGCACAGGCGTTCACGGCGTCGGCGGACCCCGAGAACGTCAAGGTCGTCGTGACGGTCGGGAGTCCGTCATGAGCTCAGCCATCCTCGAATGTGCGGACATCACCAAGAGTTTCGGCGGCGTCCCGGTGCTCAAGGGCATCACGCTCAACCTCGAACCCGGCTCGGTCACGGCCCTTGCTGGCGAGAACGGTGCTGGCAAGTCGACGCTGATGAAGATCGTCAGCGGCCAATACAGCGCCGATGCCGGATCGGTGACGGTGTCGGGCACCCAGCTGACCCCTGGCAATCCGCGCGACGCCGTCAGGCACGGCGTGGCGATCGTGCCGCAGGAGTTGGCGTCGATCGAGGACATGACGGTCTACGAGAACCTCTTCGTGGGCCGGGAGATCAAAATCGGGCCGTTCCTCAACCGACGGGCGATGATCGGCGAGGCGAAGGAGGCCCTGGCCGTCTTCGGAGTGGACATCTCGCCGACCGCCCGGATGGGCAGCCTGCCCGTCGGCCTCCGGCAGATCGTGGAGATCGTCAAGGCCGCCCGCACCGGCGCGCAGGTCGTGATGCTCGACGAGCCCACCTCGGCCATTTCCGAACGCGAGGTCGAAGGCCTCTACGGGATCGTCCGCCGACTGCGCGACCACGGCGTCGCGATGGTGTACACCACGCACAAGATGGCCGAGATCCGCGCCATCGCCGATCGGGTGGTGGTGCTCCGCGACGGTGGACTGATCCTCGACGAGCCGCTCATCGCGGTCACCGACGACGACATCGTCACCGCGATGATCGGCCGCGAACTGGACGCGTTGTTTCCCGAACGCGTCCGGCCGAAATCCGAACCCGTGCTCGAAGTCCGCGACTTGCAGGTCGACGGCGCTTCCGAGCCGGTCTCGTTCTCGGTCAGCTCCGGCGAGATCGTCGGCCTCGCCGGCCTGGTCGGTGCTGGGCGAACCGAACTGCTGGAGGCCATCTTCGGCGCACGGCACACCAGTTCCGGTGAGATCGTGGTGCGCGGCCGACGCATCAAGCGCAACGCACCTGCGGCGGCGATCACCGAGGGCATGGCGATGGTGCCAGAGGATCGCAAGATCTCCGGGGTCGTGCTGTCGATGAGCGTGCTCGACAACGGATCGCTCCCGCGGTTGTCGTCGTTCAGCGTCGCCGGTTGGCTCAAGGGCAAGGCGCGCACCAAGGCCGTCTCCGACGTGATGAAGTCGGTCCGACTGCGCAGCAGCGGGATGGGCCAACTGGTCGGCACGCTGTCCGGCGGAAACCAGCAGAAGGTGGTGCTGGCCCGCTGGCTGACTGGCGAGGTCAACGTCCTGCTGCTCGACGAGCCCACCCGCGGCGTCGACGTCGGCGCCCGCAGCGAGATCTACCGCATCATCACCGAATTCGCCGAGGCAGGCATGGCCGTGGTGATGGCATCGTCGGACATGCCCGAGATCATCGGGCTGTCACATCGCGCGTTCGTCATGCGTGAAGGCGCGTTCGTCGGCGAACTCGACCGCGACGCCCTCGACCATCCGGCGGTACAGGAATCCGTGTTCCGGATGGCCACCGCACTCGACGGACCGAAACACCTACCGAACCCTGATTCACCGGAGGCAACATCGTGACCACCCCAGTCGACACCCAAGAGACGCCGGAGTCATCCGGCACCCCGGTCGTCACGTCACCGATGACCGGGGAACCCGTCAAGTTGTTCTCCCGCGAGTGGATCAGCGGTATCGCGCTGCGCTACTCGATGGTCATCATCATGCTGCTGGTCATCGCGTACTTCAGCTACCGCAGTGCACGATTCGGCACCGTCGACAACCTGGTGACCATCCTGGTGGCAGCCGCTCCGTTCGCGCTGATCGCCCTCGGGCAGACCCTGGTGGTTCTCACCGGCGGCATCGACCTGTCGGTGGGCTCGGTGATCGCGGTGTCGGCCATGGCGGGTGCGGCGACGGCCAAGGCCAACCCCGGCCAGGTCTGGATGACCGTCGGCGTGGCGATGGTCGTCGGATTGGCGGTCGGCTCCCTCAACGGAATCATGGTGTCGCGAATAAACGTGCCGCCCTTCATCGCGACGCTTGGCACGTTGACGGCGGGCTCGGGCCTTGCCTACGTCATCGGCGGCGGCGCACCGATCAACGGGCTGCCCGCGGAGTTCGGCTCGATCGCCAACACGAAGATCTTCGGCCTGACGATTCCCGTCCTCGTCATGATTCTCGGGATCATCGTGCTGGCGATCGTGATGAAACGAACCACCTACGGCATGCGCGTGTACGCCGTCGGCGGCAACCGCAATGCCGCCGAGATCGCCGGCATCAACGCCAAGAACGTGTTGTTCAGCGTCTACGCACTCTCGGGCCTGCTGGCAGGCATCTCGGGGGTCATGCTCGCCTCGCGCGTCATCTCTGGTCCGCCGAACCTGGGCCAGGGCTACGAACTCGATGCCATCGCCGCAGTCGTGATCGGTGGCGCCAGCCTGATGGGTGGCCGCGGCACCATCTGGGGAACGGTGTTGGGCCTCTTCATCATCCAGACGCTCAACAACGGGTTGGACATCCTCGTCGTGCCCGCCTACTGGCAGGACGTGATCAAGGGCGTGCTGATCGTGGCTGCGGTGGCAGTCGACGTCTGGTCGAGCCGAAGACGAACCTGATGCGCTACTGGGAACCACTTTGTCCAACGATCAAACCAATGAGAGTGAGAAATCAGATGAGACTGACGACGAAGTTCGTCGCCATCGCCTCGGCGGGGCTGCTGGGATTGGGCGTAACCGCTTGCGGTGCGGGCGATACCGAGACCAACAACGGCAAGACCCGGATCGGCGTCACGGTCTACGACATGAGCTCGTTCATCACCGCTGGCAAGGAGGGCATGGATCAGTACGCGAAGGACAACAACATCGAACTGCTGTGGAACTCCGCAGGCGGTGACGTCTCCACCCAGGCCAGCCAGGTCGACTCGCTGATCAATCAGGGCGTCGACGGCATCATCATCGTTCCAATCCAAGCGGATTCGCTGGGTCCCCAGGTCCAGACCGCCAAGTCCAAGGGCATCCCACTGGTCGCGGTCAATGCCGCCCTGAACAACAAGGACGTCGCGGGCAACGTGCAGCCCGACGACGTGGCTGCGGGCGCCCAGGAGATGCAGATGATGGCCGATCATCTTGGTGGCAAGGGCAATATCGTCATTCTGCAGGGCCCGCTCGGGCAGTCCGGTGAGATCGATCGGACCAAGGGCATCGAACAAGTCCTTGCCAAGTATCCCGACATCAAGGTGCTCGCCAAGGACACGGCCAACTGGAAGCGCGACGAAGCCGTCAACAAGGTGAAGAACTGGATCTCCGGCTTCGGACCGCAGATCAACGCGGTCGTCTCGGAGAACGACGACATGGGACTCGGTGCCCTTCAGGCGCTGAAGGAGGCCGGTCGCACCGACGTGCCGATCGTCGGCATCGATGGCATCGAGGACGGCCTGAACGCCGTCAAGAGCGGCGAATTCATCGGCACCTCACTGCAGAACGGCACCGTCGAGCTGTCGGCTGGACTCGCCGTCACCAACGCACTGATCAAGAAGGAACAGGTCAACACCGAACCGGTCTACCTGATGCCCGCGATCACCAAGGACAACGTCGACGTGGCGTACCAGCACGTGGTGAGCGAACGTGCGCAGTTCTTGGCGGGCCTCAGTGCGCTGACCGCCCAGAACCTCAAGTCCGGCGACATCGCCTACGAGGGCATCCCGGGCCAGAAGAAATCGTAAACACCCACCCCGCAACGCATTCGACGACAAGAGAAAGAAACCATCAGATGAGACTGACCACGAAGTTTGGCGTCATCGCCTCGGCGGGGCTGCTGGGACTCGGCATGACTGCCTGCGGCGCGGGCGATACGTCGAGCAACAACGGCGCGACGAAGATCGGTGTCACGGTGTACGACATGAGCTCGTTCATCACCGCGGGCAAGGAGGGCATGGACACCTATGCCAAGGCGAACAACATCGAACTGGTGTGGAACTCGGCCAACAACGACGTGTCCACCCAGGCCAGTCAGGTCGACTCGCTGATCAACCAGGGCGTCGCTGCCATCATCGTCGTTCCCGTGCAGGCGGATTCGCTCGCACCGCAGATCGCATCGGCCAAGTCCAAGGGCATCCCGCTGCTGGCCGTCAACGCCGCGCTGGACAGCCCCGACCTCGCGGGCAACGTACAGCCCGACGACGTGGCTGCGGGCGCGCAGGAAATGCAGATGATGGCCGACAAGCTCGGCGGCAAGGGCAACATCGTCATCCTGCAGGGTCCGCTCGGCGGCTCCGGTGAGATCAACCGCGGCAAGGGCATCGATCAGGTGCTCGCCAAATACCCCGACATCAAGGTGCTCGCCAAGGACACGGCCAACTGGAAGCGCGACGAAGCCGTCAACAAGACGAAGAACTGGATCTCAAGCTTCGGACCGCAGATCAACGGGGTCGTCGCGCAGAACGACGACATGGGCCTCGGCGCCCTGCAGGCGCTCAAGGAGGCAAACCGCACGGACGTGCCGATCGTCGGCATCGACGGCATCGAGGACGGCCTCAACGCCGTCAAGAGCGGCGAATTCATCGGCACCTCACTGCAGAACGGCACCGTCGAACTATCGGCCGGACTCGCGGTCGCCAACGCACTGGTGAAGAAGGACGACGTCAAGAAGGATCCGATCTACGTGATGCCCGCCATCACGAAGGACAACGTCGACGTCGCGATCCAGCACGTCGTCACCGAGCGTCAGAAGTTCCTCGACGGCCTTGGTGAGCTCACCGCCCAAAACCTCAAGACCGGCGACATCGCCTA
>NZ_JAVRQA010000495.1:0-30722 GCF_032161845.1 Mycobacterium sp. | reverse complement strand
GGCGTCGGAGATCAGGTCGCGCAGCACGATCTCGGCGAGGGACTTGTCGATCGCCGCCTTGTTGAGCGACGCGAAGGCGGTGACGCGGATGAGAGCGCCCTCGAGCTCGCGGATGTTGCGCTCGATGCTGCTGGCGATCAGCTCCAGGACGTCGTCGGGGACGTCGAGCCGGTCCATCTGCGCCTTTTTGCGAAGGATTGCGATGCGCGTTTCCAACTCGGGCGGCTGAACGTCGGTGATCAGACCCCATTCGAACCTGGTCCGCAGCCGGTCTTCCAGAGTGGCGAGCTGTTTGGGCGGCCGATCGGACGAGATGACGATCTGCTTGTTCGCGTTGTGGAGGGTATTGAAGGTGTGGAAGAACTCCTCCTGGATGCCTTCCTTGCCCTCGATGAACTGGATGTCGTCGACCAGCAGCACGTCGATGTCTCGGTAGCTTCGCTTGAACGATGCCTTGCGGTCGTCGCGGAGCGAGTTGATGAAGTCGTTGGTGAATTCTTCGGTCGAGACGTACTTGACCCGCATGCCAGGAAACAGTCGCTGCGCGTAGTTGCCCGCGGCGTGCAGAAGGTGCGTCTTGCCGAGACCAGACTCGCCCCAGATGAACAGCGGGTTGTATGCGCGCGCCGGCGCTTCGGCGATGGCGAGCGTGGCGGCATGGGCGAAGCGGTTCGAGGCGCCGATCACGAACGTGTCGAAGGTGTATCGGCGATTGAGACTGACGTCATTGGTGGGGGCGTTCTGCGACCGATTGGTGAAGTATGTGGGCCAACTCCGCTCGGCGCTCGCCAACGCCTCCTCGTCGTCGTCGACTTCGTCGACTTCGTCGGGTTCGGTCAGAGCGTCCGTCTGAAATTCGTCGTCCCGGTCGGCGTCGGGATCGGGTGTCGCAATGCGGACACCGAGTTCAACACGTTGTCCGAGCCGGCGGCTCAGGCTGGAGATGATGGGCTCGCGAAGGTGGCGTTCGATCTCGTTCTGCACGAAGGGGGTCGGAACCGACAGAAGAGCAAACCCCTCCGCGATGACGAGCGGCTTGACCAGCTTCAGCCACGCTCTTTGCTGAGGAGTCAGGTTCGGGGGAGTGAAGCTGGAAGCCGAGTCGGGAGCGATGTCACCGTTGAGTTCCGCAACGACGTCGTTCCAGATTGCGACGAACGGTGGGTCGGCGTCTGCTGTCAACGGAGAAGTTCCCCCTCATGGGCCAGGCAGGGTTGGCCGAATAGACAAGGACCGGATGTCCACATGGTTATCCACAGTCTGTGGATAACCGACACCGGTCGTTGTGTCGTTGCGTACTGGCGGGGAGGCTGCCTTCCGGGGCTCGTCACAGTGGTCGAATGCACCGTGGGCTCGCGGTGGGGCGGCCGTCCTCACTTGTTCGTTTAGCGCCGTCTCGGTCTGAGATGGCCTTGGCAGAAGCTAACAGGTTTATTGCCGGGTGCCAACAGTTCTGCAACATTGATGGGGCCTTCTCCGGAGTCGGGTGTCGGATGGTGACGCGTGTGACCGATGAGGCGTATTCGCGACCGAGAGAAGCGGGTTTGACCTAGGGAAATCTCGTCAGTACCCTCGAACAGTCGCCCGAACGTGGCGACACGGCTGCGACTCGGATCATCGGGTTCACGCGCCGGGGCTAGCAAGCACGACGAAGCGTACGTACCGCGACTGCTTCCAGACGCACATGAACCTTTTCATGTGCGCGACGGGGGTGGCCGCACACATTGAGGAGAAACAACCGTGGCCAAGGGCAAGCGGACCTTTCAGCCCAACAACCGGCGCCGTGCCAAGGTGCATGGTTTCCGGCTGCGGATGCGTACGCGCGCTGGCCGCGCCATCGTGTCGGGTCGGCGCAGCAAGGGCCGCCGCTCTCTCACTGCGTGATACTGCTCGGTTTGAGCAGGGTGTAGACAGGTGCTTCCGGCTCAGTACCGGATGACGCGCTCGACTGACTTTGGGCTCACCGTCAATCGCGGTGTGCGAGCAGCGCAGCCAGACCTCGTCGTGCATGCGCTGCGACCGTCGGGCGACGAGTCAGGCGCCCCCAAGATCGGACTCGTCGTCGCCAAGTCGGTCGGCAATGCGGTGCAACGGCATCGCGTCTCTCGGATGTTGCGGCACGTGGCGCGCGGCGTGATCGAGGATTTCGGACCCGGTGACAAAGTGGTGATCCGGGCTCTGCCGAGCAGCCGGCACGCCATCTCGGCTCGGCTCGAGCAGGAACTGCGAACGGCACTGCAACGCGTGAACGAGAAGTGCGGAGCGCGACGATGAGCCGCGGCCGGCTTGGCGGGGCCGTCGCTCGCCGCATCATCTATGTCATCGAGCTGTACCGCACGATGATCTCTCCGCTGCGACCACCCTCTTGCCGCTTCATGCCGACGTGCAGTCAGTACGCCGTGGAAGCGCTTCGAGAGTTCGGGTTCGTGCGGGGGAGTTGGTTGTCCTTGGTACGGCTGGCCAAGTGTGGCCCGTGGCACCGAGGTGGATGGGACCCGATTCCGGAGCGATGTGGCGTGGCTGTGGATGCCGCGACGCTGAGGAGCGATTCGTTTGTTTAATTGGTTCAGTCTCGACGTCATCTACTACCCGGTCTCCGCGATCATGTGGGTTTGGTACAAGGCCTTCGCCTTCGTGCTTGGGCCGGAGAACTTCTTCACGTGGGGCCTGACGGTGATGTTCCTCGTCTTCACCCTGCGTGCGATTCTCTACAAGCCGTTCGTCCGCCAGATCCGGACGACCCGCCAGATGCAGGAGTTGCAGCCACAGATCAAGGCGCTGCAGAAGAAGTACGGCAAGGACCGCCAGCGGATGGCGGTCGAGATGCAGAAGCTGCAGAAGGACCACGGATTCAATCCGATCCTCGGCTGCCTTCCGATGCTGGCGCAGATCCCGGTGTTCATCGGTCTCTACCACGTGCTGAACTCGTTCAACCGGACACAGACCGGTTTCGGCCGGCTGGGCTTGACGGTCGAAGAGAATCGATCGCTCGGCAACTACGTCTTCAGTGCCACCGACGTCGGGCACTTCCTGGACGCGCACCTGTTCGGTGCACCCCTTGGCGCATCGATGATTCAGACCGTCGGCCTCGGTGCGTTCGAGGAGTTCAACCGCGCCGCGGTCATTGCCGTCGGCGTGCCGCTGATGATCCTGGCCGGTATCGCGACCCACTTCAATAGCCGTGCGTCGGTTGCGCGTCAGAGCGTTGAAGCTGCTGCCAACCCTCAGACCGCGATGATGAACAAGCTTGCGCTGTACGTCTTCCCGCTCGGCGTCGTCGTCGGCGGTCCCTTCCTGCCCCTAGCGGTGATCCTGTACTGGGTGGCGAACAACATCTGGACCTACGGCCAGCAGCACTACGTGTTCGGCAGGATCGAGAAGGAAGAGGAACTCAAGAAAGAGGAGGATTTGGCGCGCCGCGCGTCGAACGCTCCGGCCCCTGGTTCCAAGCCGAAGGCCAAGCGAAAGCGACCGCCGGCCAACACCACGGCTGCCGAGCGGGCGAAGGCCGCCGCCGCCGAGCTGACCGAGTCAGCCGGACAAGAGGCCGACGCCATCGAGGACGACGGTGCCGACGTGTCGGCGAAGCCGATCGCCAACGGCAAGGCGAACCCTCCCAAGGCGGGTAGTACCGCCAACCGTGCGCCGAGGCGCACCAACAATCGCCCCAAGAAGCGCAAGCCCTGACAGTTACCGATTCAGGTCGGCCCGAGGTGGCCGCTGATGGAGTTGAGTACGGAGGTAAGGACGAACATGACTGACGCAGATACAACTGAACGGACCGAGACCGAGACCGAGGTCGAGGTCGAAGGGCCCAAGTCCGAGGACCTGGAAGACCGACTGGTTGCCGAAGGCGAGATCGCCGGCGACTACCTCGAGGAGCTTCTCGACCTCTTGGATTTCGACGGGGACATCGATCTCGACGTCGAAGGTGACCGCGCCATCGTCAGCATCGACGGGGGCAGTGATCTCGCCAAGCTCGTCGGACGCAAGGGCGAGGTGCTCGACGCGCTCCAGGAGCTGACCCGGCTCGCGGTGCATCAGAAGACCGGCGAGCGCAGCCGCCTGATGCTCGACGTCGCCCACTGGCGTCGCGGCCGGCGGGACGAGCTGGCGGCGCTGGGCGACAAGATTGCCCGGCGGGTGCTGGCGAGCGGTGACCGCGAAGAGCTGTCGCCGATGACTCCGTTCGAGCGGAAGATCGTTCACGACGCGGTGTCCGCAGTCGATGGCGTCCGGAGTGAAAGCGAAGGCGCAGAACCGTCGCGGCGCGTTGTCGTCCTGCCAGCCTGACGGTCTGAGTTACAACGATGTAGTTCGAGGGCGGCTCGGTGGCGGCGGATTCGGAGGATGTTTCACGTGAAACATGGTGAAGCGCCAACGGCGCCACCGGCCGCTGCTGCAGTCTTTGGTGACCGACTGGACGTCGCTACGGAGTACGCCGCAATACTGTCGGGCGCCGGAATCGAACGGGGCTTGATTGGCCCCGGTGAGGTCGCCCGGCTGTGGGACCGCCATATCCTCAACAGCGCGGCCATCGGCGAATTGTTGAACCCCGGGGAGCGCGTGGCCGACATCGGTAGCGGCGCAGGGCTGCCAGGCATACCCCTTGCGCTCGTTCGATCTGATGTGGCCATCACCCTCGTCGAGCCGCTTCTCCGGCGCGCCGACTTCCTCGCCGAGGCAGTCAACCTGCTGGGCCTCCCGGTGACCGTGATCCGTGGGCGGGCCGAAGAACGAGCGGTTCGCGAGGCGGCCGGAGCGATCGACGTCGTTACGTCCCGGGCGGTCGCATCGCTCGATAAGTTGACTCGGTGGTGTCTGCCGCTGCTCGAGCCGGGGGGTCGAATGTTGGCCATGAAGGGCGAGCGCGCTGCCGCAGAGGTTGAAGAACATCGCCGGGCAATGAGCTCGTTGGGTGCCGTCGACGTGAAGGTGATGGAATGTGGCGTGAACTATTTGACTCCGCCCGTAACCGTGGTCGTGGCGGTGCGGGGGAGTCGTCCGGGGCGCGGCAGCAGACCGTCCGGGGGAGCACAGCGCAAGTCCGGGACAACTCAGGATCGACCATCATCACGGCCCGACGGGTCGACGAGGAGAAGCAAGTGACGCCACCGCCGATCGGCGAGGGGAACGCTCCAGGGTCCACGCCCTCCAACCCACAACGCGATGTTTCACGTGAAACATGGCAGCCACCCGCCGACGAAGCGTGGAAGAACCCCGTCGCCGACACCCCGATCGGCGCCGAGGCCGAACGTGCCGTGCGGCTCCTACACAACGCAAAGGGCAGGCAACTCCCGCGGCCACCACACCAGCGAGTGTTCACCATTGCCAACCAGAAGGGTGGAGTCGGGAAGACGACCACCGCGGTGAACGTCTCCGCGGCGCTCGCGCTGCAGGGTCTGCGGACTCTCGTCATCGACCTCGACCCGCAGGGCAATGCGAGCACAGCGCTCGGCATCGAGCACCGACCCGGCACGCCGTCGTCCTACGAGGTGCTGATCGGGGAGATCACCCTCGAAGCGGCATTGCAACAGAGCCCGTACAACGAACGGCTCTACTGCGTGCCCGCCACCATCGACCTCGCCGGCGCGGAGATCGAACTCGTCAGCATGGTGGCGCGCGAAGGCCGGCTGCGCAACGCCCTCGCGTCCTTGCAGGAGCACGACTTCGACTACGTCTTCATCGATTGCCCCCCGTCACTCGGCCTGCTGACCATCAACGCACTCGTCGCGGCGCCCGAGGTGCTCATCCCGATCCAGTGTGAGTACTACGCCCTAGAGGGAGTGGGTCAGCTGCTGCGCAACATCGAGATGGTGAAGGCACACCTCAACCCCCATCTCGACGTCACGACCGTCATCCTCACGATGTACGACGGACGGACGAAGCTGGCGGATCAGGTCGCCGACGACGTGCGCTCACACTTCGGCGCCAAGGTGCTGCGGACGGTCATTCCGCGCAGCGTGAAGGTATCCGAGGCACCTGGCTACGGGATGACGATCCTGGAATACGACCCCGGATCTAGGGGAGCGATGAGCTATCTCGACGCGAGCCGAGAAATTGCCGAGCGGGCCGATAGTGCACGGAAGGGACAGGAATGACGCCACCACCCAAGCGAACCGGCCTCGGTCGCGGACTCGCCTCGTTGATCCCGACCGGGCCGAGCGACGGCGGGAGCAACCTTGGCTCAGCGATGGGTGAGGCGGCGGCCGACGTGATGTACGGCGGCGCACCGTCAACCGCCGTCGAAACGGTCGGCGACGTCGGGGCCGTCTACCGCGAGATCGACCCCACGTCCATCGAGCCAAACCCAAAGCAGCCGCGTCAGATCTTCGACGGGGAGGCACTCGCCGAACTCGTCCACTCGATCCGCGAGTTCGGTCTGATGCAGCCGATCGTCGTTCGTGCGGTCGATCCGGTCGACGGCAAGCCGCGCTACCAACTCGTCATGGGGGAGCGGCGTTGGCGGGCAGCGCAAGAGGCCGGCTTGGCGGCCATCCCCGCGATCGTTCGGGAGACCGCCGACGAGAGCATGCTGCGTGACGCATTGCTCGAGAACATCCACCGGGCCCAACTGAACCCGTTGGAAGAGGCGGCGGCCTACCAACAGCTGCTCGACGAGTTCGGGGTGACCCACGAGGAACTCGCGGTGCGGATCGGGCGGTCGCGTCCGGTGATCACCAACATGATCCGGCTGATGCGACTTCCGATCGCCGTCCAGCGCCGGGTGGCTGCGGGAGTGCTGTCGGCCGGCCACGCTCGCGCCCTGCTGGCACTCGAGAGCGGACCGGAGAAACAAGAGGAACTCGCAGCGCGAATCGTCGCGGAGGGCCTATCGGTGCGTGCCACCGAGGAGGCCGTCACGTTGGCCAACCGGGATGGCGTTCACGACACCACTCCGGCGCAACGGCGCAAGCCGATTCAGATGCCGGGCCTTCAGGACGTTGCTGAGCGGCTGTCCTCGGCGTACGACACCCGGGTCACGGTGAGCCTTGGCAAACGCAAGGGCAAGATCGTGGTGGAGTTCGGGTCCGTCGAAGACCTCCAACGCATAGTGGACCTAATGAACGCTGCGAAGGCATGACCCGCCATACCGTGTAATTACGTCACTGTGACACATCGACCCGCCCAGCCCGGCGCCGTGCTCACTCAGAGGAGTTAAGCCCTTGCGTAGCAACGTGATTCGTCTCGAATGGTCGCCGGCGTGATTGTTCGACACAAGATTCCGCCGCGCTCGCCGCATTCTCCTATCCTGGAGTGGCAGCCCCGGCCGTCCGGCCGATCTGAAAAACGGGGAGCCTAGTGTCAGCACGAATCACGCCGCTGCGACTCGAAGCGTTCGAGCAGCTGCCCAAGCACGCGCGGCGATGTGTGTTCTGGGAGGTGGATCCGTCGGTTCTGCAGGGGTCCGAGTTCAAACAAGATCACCTCGCCGACCCTGAGTTCGAGAAGGAAGCCTGGCTCTCCATGGTGATGCTGGAGTGGGGTTCCTGCGGGCAGATGGCCGTGGCGTGCGAACCGGATCAGGCGGACTTCACCGCGTCGACGTCCAGCGGTGACGAACCGTGCCTTGGCTTCGCGTTCTACGCCCCGCCCCGCGCCGTGCCGCGCGCCGCCCTCTTCCCGACCGGACCGGTCAGCGCCGACGCGGTGCTGTTGACGACCGTCGGAGTGGAATCGGGGGACGACGGTGACGGGCTCACTCGCGCCCTGATGGCCGCCGTCGTCGGAGACCTGGTGCGCCGCGGTGTGCGCGCGCTGGAAGCCTTCGGAAGAACGGCCGAAGCCGCCGAACTAGCTGATCCGCAATTGGTTACGCCAGATCTGCGCTCGGCGATCGCGACGCTCGGCGACTGCTCCGCAGACCAGTGCATCATCGACGCCGACTTCCTCGGGGACGTCGGCTTCACTGTCGTCGCTCCGCATCGGTATTTCCCGCGCATGCGGCTCGAACTCGAGCAGGGGCTGGGGTGGAAGGCGGACGTCGAAGCGGCGCTCGAACGACTGCTGGTGAGCGCTCAACTCCAACAGCCCGTGGGGGCCGGTGCCAGTCCGTGTGGCTGAGGTGGGTGTCAGGCCTGTGCGGCGCGGCCGGCCGACTGCTCGACGGACCGTTCGTGGGCCAGTAGCTCGGCGAAGGTGAACGTGCCCGTCGGGCGATCGTTCTTGCCGAGCAGGTAGAGACGCTTGACGGCGGCGAGGATGCCTTCGGAGAGCGAATCGCGAGCCTGAGCCGACACCAACAGGTCGCGGTCGTGCGGATTGGTGATGTAGCCGACGTCGATCTGCACGGTGGGCATCCGGGTCAGGCGGAGCAGATCCCAGGTGCGGCCATGGGTGCGACAATCACGTAAACCGGTGCGCGCCACCAATTCCCGCTGCACGAAGTCGGCGAGATTGCGACCGATCGTCGACACCGAACCGTGCGAGTTTCCGAAGTGGAAGGATGCCACGCCGTTGGCGGGGGAGTTGGGCAGTGCTGCACATCGGAGGCTGATCATCAGATCGGCACCGACGGTGTTGGCCGTCGCGGCGCGCTCGGCGTCGGACGGACTGCGTCCCACCGGCCTGGACAGGAACGTCTCCATACCGATCGCCGTCATCCGGCCTTCGAGGCGACTTGCCAAGTCCCACAGGATGTCTGCTTCGCTTATCGGGCCGTCCGGGCCATTCATGATGGGGCCGTGGTCGTCGCCGCCGCGGCCCGGATCGATGATGATGCGCTTGCCGGATAGTCTCGGCCCTGAGCGCCGGACGAGCTCTTCCTCACGGATGGCGTGCAGTGAACCGCCTGTCACGCGCGAGCCGAGAAAGTACAAGGAGCGCAACGTTTCTGGGCCGCAGATACCGTCGGGGTACAGACCGTACTCCCGCTGATACGACATCAGACCGTTGTGGGTCTGCAACCCGAAGTGGCCGTCCACCAGATCGGTGTAGAAACCGAGGTCCTGGAGCCGCGCCTGCAGGGTGGCCACGTCGTCGCCGTACATGGGCGCACCGAACTGGTGAGCCAACGTCCTGGTGCCCAGCCGATAGGACGCTTCCTTGAGCGCACGATAGGTAGCTTCACCCACGACACCGTCGACGAGCAGGCCGCGATGCTGCTGGAACGCGCGCACGGCGTGGTCGAGGTCTTCGTCGAACACGTCGAACGCCACGTGCTTGCCGGTCGTCAGATCGGCATCGGGGCTGTCCAGCAGGCCAAGGGCCGCCAGCGCTGTCCGAATCTCGACGACCGGAACTCCCCGGTCGCCGCGGCGCAGACTAGACATAATAAGAATTGTCGCAGACGGAACCAGTAATACAGAAACCTCCAGGCCAGTCGGAAACCGTTTCGGTCCCGATCGGGATGGACCGGCTAGACCCCGGCTAGACCACGTCAGACAGTTCGCGCAGCAGCGCGGCCTTGCCCTTGGTGCCCACGATCCGCTTGACCGGTTGACCGTCCTTGAACAGGATCAACGTCGGAATCGACACCACCTGGAAGTCGCGGGCCGTTCCCGGGTTGGCGTCGACGTCCAACTTCGCGACGGTCAACGCGCCGGCCTTCTCGGCGGCGATCTCCTCGAGCACCGGGGCGATCATCTTGCACGGACCGCACCACGTCGCCCAGAAGTCCACCAGCACCGGCGTGCTGCTGGACAGGACGTCGCTGGAGAACGAGTCGTCGGTGACGACAACGGTGGCGCTCGTCTTTTCGGTCATGCGGTGCTCCTCGGTTTCGAAGGGGGTTGAGTCGGTGCCCTGGCGGGTCAATCTTGGTCGGAGAGCCAGCGTTCGGCGTCGATGGCGGCGGCGCAGCCACTGCCCGCGGCGGTGATGGCCTGTCGGTAGGTGTGGTCGACCAGATCGCCTGCGGCGAACACACCGTCGATCGAGGTACTGGTCGAGCGGCCCTTGACCCGCACGTAACCCTCGTCGTCCAGATCGACCTTGCCGCCGACGAGCGTCGAGCGCGGATCGTGACCGATCGCGACGAACACCCCCGTGACGGCCAACTTGGACTCCTCGCCGGTGACCGTGTCCTGCAGTCGCAGGCCCGTCACCTTGGGTTCGCCCTCCACCTCGGTGACCGCGGTGTTGGTCAGGAAGGTGATCTTCGGATTGGCCTTCGCCCGCTCCAGCATGATCTTGGAGGCGCGGAACTCCTCGCGACGGTGAATCAGCGTCACGTTGCTGGCGAACTTGGTGAGGAAGATCGCCTCCTCCATCGCCGAATCGCCGCCGCCGATCACGGCGATGTCCTGATCGCGGAAGAAGAAACCATCACACGTCGCACACGTGCTGACGCCGGTGCCGATGCGCTCCATTTCACCGGGGACACCGAGCTGCCGGGCAGCCGCGCCCATCGCCAAGATCACCGAGCGCGCCTGGAAGGTCTCGTCACCGACGGTGACCGTCTTGACCGGGCCGTCGAGGGAGACCTCGTCGACGTCCTCCATGCGCAGGTCGGCGCCGAAACGTAGGGCCTGCTCGCGCATCTCCTCCATGAGTTCGGGGCCGGTGATGCCCTCCTTGAACCCTGGGTAGTTCTCGACCTCGGTGGTGGTCATGAGGGCGCCGCCGAACTGCACGCCTTCGAACACCAACGGGTTGAGCTGTGCCCGCGCGGCATACACGGCGGCCGTGTAACCAGCAGGGCCGGAGCCGATGATGATCACGTCGTGAACGGTGCTCGAGGAAGTCATTTCCGCCTTTCTGCGTACGCCTATAACACCAGCGTAAGCCCGGCTGTTCCACGACCGCCTCCGGGACGCGTCAAGGGCGGTTGACGACGCTGCTGACGACCAGCCCGGTATCCACGGAGCTGCAGTTCGGCCCAACCACGATGGCGTCGATCCGTCCTGGCACGTCGCCGGGTAGCAGCAACAGCAACCCGGGCCTGCCGTTCACCGTGAGCGGTTTGGCGCCGAGCACGGACGTGGAGGTCGGGTATCCCAGACCACTCAGGCACGACACCCGGCGCTGGGGATCGGCGAGTTCGCCCAGGTCCGGGGGCTGGCTCAGGAGCTCGTCGAGCTGGCTGGCAGACAGCGGCAGCCCGGCCGGCGCCGCGACCGACGGGCCCGAGGTCCGGGCGTCACCGGCAGACCCACTCCCCAGCAACATGGCGGTGCCCACCGCACCCGCGGCGATCACGGCAGCCACGCCCGCTGCCGCGGCGATGTGCCGGGGCCGCAGCGTCGACGCCCTCGGCGTGGTCGCCAAGGGAGCTTCCGAGCGCAGTGCGGAGCCGATCCGAGCTGCCAGCTCAGTGGGGACGTCCGACGCGGAGGCCTGGTCGGAACCGAGCTCGGCCACCTCGCGACGGACCCGATCAAGCGCCGCGAGCTGATCGGCGATGATTGGTTCGGTACGGGCCCGCTGCCGTAGCCGGGCCGCCGTCCGGTCGTCGAGCAGGCCGGCCTGCAGGTCGGCCAGAAGGTCTACCGTGACGGGTGCATCAGAGCGATCGTCGGCTTCCCCGTCCACCGGCCCAGTGTTGCACCGGCCGGCGACCGGAATTCCTGTGAATGCCCTTTCGTTCTGCTGTCAGAAGAGGATGCTTGGGCTTGGTTCGGATTCGGGGCGGCCCACACTTGTGATTAGCGATCTTTCGAACGAGGCCCACGTCATGCACAGACTCCACCGACTACTCGTCATCGGCGTCTCCGGAATCGCCTTGGCCTCCGGGCTGCTGGCGTTCGGCGTCGCCACCACCCCGCGGTCCGAGAGCCTGGCCTGCGACATGAACCTCGTGCCGTGGGACCCGTACCACCAGACGTGCGGCATCCCGAACCAGATTCCGACCGCGCCAGGCCAGGCACCTGGGGCCGGGGCGATCATCGCGTGCCGCGACATCCCGGGGTGTCTGTCGCAGGCCGTGAATGGACCGCAGTTGGTGGCGGTACCTCGCCCCGACACCAGGGTTCGCCAGAGCCGGTAGCCAATCAGCGGCGCTGCGGCCGGACGGTCGGGGCGGGATCGTCGAAGTACTCCAACGTCTTGGCCAGTTTGGCTCTGGCGCGTGAACAGCGGCTCTTGACGGTGCCCTCGGGCACTCCGAGTAGGCGCGCAGTCTCGGCGACCGAGTAGCCCTGCATGTCGACCGCGACCACGACGGCGCGCTGCTCCACGGGCAGCCGCAGCAGCGCGCGCTCCACGACGAGCGTCGTGTCGACGCGTGGCGTTGGATCGCCCAGATGGCAGACGTCGTCCTCGAGCGGCGTCACCGCGTGAGCCTTGTTGCGCCGCAACCGATCGAGGCACGCGTTGACCACGATTCGGTACAGCCAACTGCTGACCGACGCGTCATGCCGGAAGGACGGAGCGCTGCGGTGCGCGGAGAGCATCGCGTCCTGAAGCGCGTCCGCGGCGTCGTCGTGGTTGCGGCTGGTGATCTGAGCGAGCCGATACAGCTGTCGGTGATGGCGGTAGAACAGCTCCTCGAAGGCGTACCGGTCGCCGCCGACGTGCGCGACGAGCAACTCGGCGTCCGTTCGCTCTTGATCAGCGATTCCCCCGAAGCTCCCCACAATCGAACACTAATCAGCCCCCAGCACTCTCCCAGACACTTCTTTTGCCGATGCCCGTTGGCCTGCACCGACGGTGTCGAGGCCTGGGGATGGCGGTCAGGAGGCGGGCTTGAGCGTGATGTCGGACAGAGCGGTCTCGCTCCTGCCGTCCACAGTGCCCAGCGTGGTGATCCACACCAGCACGTTCGAGACGGGCTGCGGGTTGTTGATGCTGATCGTGTTCGACCCGGTCTTCATCGGTGTCGGCGGGCTGAGTTCGGTGGTGTCGTCGAGCGTCGCGGGAGTCGCCGATTGGGCGGAGCGGATCTGGATCGACGTGCCCGTGCTGTTCAGGTTGAGCGTCACGGAACCGATCGCCGTCGGCTTCGGCAACTGAAGGATCAACCCAACGCCGTTCTTGAAGTTGGGAAACGGCACCGGGTCGCTGTAGGTGTCGGTTTGCCATGCCGTGGTCGGACTTCCGTCGATCGCCTTGCCGGCGTCAGCGGGGTTGTCGGCCTCCCCGCCCGGCGAGAACACCGTCGCCTTAACGGGTTTCACGTTGCTTGCGTTCGGGTCGCTGGTGGTGCTGGACGGTGAGTTGAGACCCAGCTCGTCCTTGTTCAGTGGGCCGCCGACGTCACCGAACACCCCGCGCAACACGGTCGCCAGCACGATGAGAGCGACGATCAGGATGGATCCTGCGACGGCGGCACCGATCAGCACGCCCTTCTTGCGGCGGGCCTTGGCATCGGGATCCTCGACCTCCGTGCGGTAGCGGGCGCGTGGTGCCTGCGGCTCGTCGTTCGGTGCGATGAGCTCCGTGCGATCGGCGACGGCGGTGGCCTGCTGTAGGAGGTTGAGCAATGTGGGAGCGGAACGAATACCGCCGTGCTCCTGCACGGCGCGGATGGCTGCCGCGGAGATCTGGAAGGGGATCGTGCCATCCATCGCGCGGGGCTCCGCCGGTTCACCCGCGGCGTCCACGTCGGCGGGCTCCATGCCACTGCGCGCACCCGACTCCGGAAGCGGCCACCGGTTGACCAGCAGCGCATACAGCGTCGCGCCGATGCCGCGGACGTCGTCCTCGGGTGTCGCCGACGGCAGGGTGGCCGGAAAGGCCAGTGCGACGTCGCCTTCGATGCTGACGCGCACCCGGCCGGGGTGATCGATGGACAGGGCCACCCCAGCTCGGTGCGCGGCCTCGGCGGCCGCGGCAAGGGACTGGACCGCGCGGGCACCGCCGATGGCCGACGGAGCCGTCTCCGCGACCTCTGCCAGCGAGCCGCCGCGAATCCACTCGGACACGACGAGGCCGCCCGACCCGGTATGCGCAACGTCGAGCACCCGTGCGATGCCAGGCACGTCGATCGCGCTCAACCTCATCGTGCGCGAAAGGATCTCGGCCAACTCGTCATCGGGAAGGACGGCGTCGGGGTCGATGAACGTCAACGCCACCTGGCGGTCGAGGACGGTGTCCATCGCGTGCCAGAACTGCAGGTGGGGCGGACCGCCATGGAACACCAGCAGGCGGTAGCGCCCGCCAGCGATCGTCGCGCCGGGAATGAGGTGGACGTCGTCGTCTGCGGTGGCGGCTTCGATGGCCGGCTCGTTCGGCATGCCGAAGGCCATCGGCTCCCTGGTGGGGTCGCCGCCGTAATCGGCGGGTGGGCGGCCCGACGGCGGCAGGTGCGATTCGCCAGGTACGTCCGGCTGGAAGTCGTCGACGTTCTGCCGGGGAATGCGGGTCGTCGCGCCAGCGTCGGGCGTCGAACCGCCCGCGGGGTCGTCGGTCACCGCTGGTCCTTTCCGAAGCCCGACTCCGGCAACTCCTGCCGGAGGTCCGCCAACCCGCCACGCCGCGACGTTTTGAGGCGGCCGTAACGGGGGCGAATCGCTCTGATCAGCGTACGTGAGGGGCCTACCCGGCCGTGGCCGGTCGCGAACGCTGGTAGCTGACGCCGCGGGCGTCCCGGATCGGCCAACACCGAGCCGCCGCCGGATGGCTCCCGCCGCAGCCTGCGCATCCGGCACCCTGGCCATCAGCAACACGGTCGCGATGATCGGCAGCATGATGAATCCGAGGATCATCAGGCGCAGGATCGAGCCGGCACCACCGGCGTTCTCGGTGAGGGACGCCAGACCCAGTAGCTGATCGACGAGGTGCGCGATCAGGCCGGCCAGCAACGAGGCCGCGATGGTGACCAGAATCGTCCGCAATACCTCGACGCCGATCAGTCTGCCGCCTGGCGGTTTGAGGTTGGCCCGCAGCACGACGTGGCCGACGACCGCGCCTGCGAGGAAGCCGAGGCCGTTTGCCAGGCCGAGGTAGCCCGCGATGAGCTGGGGGTCGTTGGTCACGAACGGGGTCGCCAGCGAGGAGATGACCTTGACCGCCGTGATCACGACGATCAGCAGGATCGGGGTCCAGGGTTGCTCCCGCGCGTAGAACACCCGCAACTGCAGCAGCACCATCGAGTAGGGGATCAACGTGAAGGCGGACAACGTGATTGCCATGCCAAGATAGCCGGCGTCCACGTCGCCGAAGTTTCCGTACGCGAACAGCGCGCTACCGATCGCCGGCCCCGCGACGGTCATGAAGGCGACGACGGGAATGAGTGTCACCATGGTCAGCCGCGTCGCGAACGAGAGGTCGGCCAGCACGGCCGGCTGGTCGTCGGCGGCGGCGTTGCGCGACAGTCGCGGCATCACCACCGTCAGCACCGTTACGCCGATGATGCCGAACGGCAGCTGCAACACCAGCCAGGTGTAGTTGTAGATCGCCGGCCCGGAAGCGGCTGCGGTGCTTGCGATTTGGTTGCCGACGATGAGGCCGGCCTGGCTGATCAGGACGTAGAGCACCATGGCGCCCGCCATCGTCCCGAACTTCTTGATCCTGGCGTCGAGGCCCCACAGCGGGCGCAGACTGATCCGCTCGCGGCGGATGGCGACGAAGAGGGTCGCGGTCTGGGCGACGACGCCGAGGGTGGTGCCGACGCCAAGGACCAGCAGTTTGCCGTTGCCCATCTCGACCGGGTTCAACGAAAGCTCGCCAGGCACCAGGACATACAGCCCGAGCGTGCCGATGGCGACGACGTTGTTCAGCACCGGTGCCCAGGCTGGCGGACCAAAGACGTTGCGGGTGTTGAGGATTGCCATGAAGACCGACGACAGACCGTAGAAGATGATCTGGGGCAGCAGCAGGTAGGCGAACGCGGTGGTCAGTGAACGGTCGACCAGGGGGTCGTCGCCGAGCATGAGATGGACGAGAAGCGGCGCGGCCACCACGGATATCAACGTGGCGACGAGCAACAGGGCGGTCGCCAGCGTGAGCAGCCGTCGGACGAATGCGGTGCCCCCGTCGGGATCGTCCCGCTCGGCGCGGGCCAGCACCGGGACGAAGACCGCGGTGAACGTCGCCTCGAGGACGAGGGCGGCGATCATGTTGGGCAACTGGTTGGCGACCGAGAACGAACTGGACAGTGCGGCACCGAGGATCGCGGCGAGCAGCACGATGCGGAAGAACCCGGTGATGCGACTGACCAACGTCGCCAGCGCCATGCCCCACGACCGTGAGACGACCGCCGCGTCGGTCAACTCGGGCCTGCCCGCCCGCCGGCGTGGGGCGGGGCCCTGAGGAATCCGCTGCGGCGAGCGCGGGGGTACCCGCGGTGGCCGAGGGGCCCGAGGTGGTTGCGGCGCCATCCGAGACCTGCCCTGAGGCGTCCCAGGGGGGCGCGTGGTACTCACTTCTCGTCCGGGGAGTGGGCAAGCGCGACGTCGAGCGGATCCGGTCTGCCCTCGCCGTCCCGACGTTTGGGCCGGTCGAGGTCGGCACGGTCGGGCTGCCCCCGGAACCGATGCCACAACCGTCGGCCCGCCAGCAGCACGAGTACCGCACCGGCGGACAGCGTGATGAAGAACAGCACCTTGCCGTAGGCGTTGGAGTGCACCGAGAGCCGCACCGGTTCGCCGAGCGGAAGGCCGTCGGTCGTCTGCAGGGCGACGTCGACGGCGACGCGCTGGGTGAAGTGCACCTCGATCGGCACGCGCAGCGGGAGGAAGCCGGGAGGCAGCTCGATCTCGCCCATGTCGCCAACCGTCATCCCGGGTGGCGCGTCCACGTCGAGCCGTACCCGGATGGGGACGGGGAGGTCGTTGCGCAGTGCCAGCGGCAGCGGGCTGCGTTCCGTGGCCAGCGTGTAGGAGCCGCCCGGGTTGACGATCGTGACTGCATGCAGCAGGTCGCCAACGGTGTCGTCGACGACGCCAACACGTTGGGTGGCGAGCCCGTTGCGGGCATCCGGCGGCACCGACTGACTGAGTGCCCGCAGCATGTCCTCCCGCAGCGGTGCCGTGTACTGCGTGCCGGTCAGCCCGGTTCGTGGGTCGACGGTCAGCGCTGCGGTCAGACCCCACAGCCTGCCCGTCCCGTTGGCAATGCTCGCCGTGACGCCCGCGTCGATGAAGGCCCTCGGATTGCCGAGGGTGTCCGGGGGCAGCGGCTGGGTATCCGACGGCGGGACGGCGTTGCTCTCCGCGAGCACGGCCGCGAGGGGCCGCGGCACGGCCAGGCCGGAGCGGATCGACGAGGCGAGCGTCGAGAGGATCGACTGGGCCTCCTCTGGCGGCAGGCTCCACACCAGCGGCGGAACGAGCAGCTCGGCGCGCGGCTCGGTCTGCGGTCGCAGCGCCCGCCACAACACGGCGGCCAGGGCATCCTCGCGACGCGCGATGGGGGAGTCGTGTGCCAGTGGAACGCCGAGCGAAGCGTCCAGGTAGGACGGTGTGACGGGCATCGTGCCCGCACCGGCCAGCGCCGCGCCCACCGCCGGATCGAACGGCGCGGCGACGACGTTCGCGTCGTACCGCCGAGGGGCGAGGTCGACGGTCGAGGAGTCGCCCGTCGCGGAGTCCTGGGCCGCGGACGTCCCCGCGGCGATCGCCACGGTCGGGCCGTGTGCGGACAGCAGTCGCACGGCGGCACCGGTCAGCGGTCCGTCACCGACGACGGTCGCGCCGCGGGTCGAGGCGACGCCGAGAATCTGGTCGACGATGTCGCCCGCGCTGGTGATGGCGGTCGCGGACAGCCCGGTGTCGCCGACCCGCGCCAGTGCCCCGAGGTCGGCCTGCGCGTACACCGTCGGCGTCACGCAGGACCGCTGGGCCAGCGCCCTCAGCCTCGCGAGCCAGTCGACCGCCGCCGCCTGGCCGGTTCCGGGATGCGTCGACGAGTTGACTCCGCCCGTCGAATCGTCGTTGACGACGTAACCCGCCGTCATGGCGTTGACCGTGATCAACAGATCGGGGTCGACGGCAAGGCACAACGCGTTGCGGGTCTGGCCACCCGGGTCGACGGCCGGACTGGTCGCGAAGTCCGCGGCGGACAGCAGCGTGTCGAGGCGGCCGCCCGCGGCCAGAGACGTCGCGAGCTCGTCGTCGAGGAGCCGCACCGGAGTGCTGCCGCCGGGCACCCCTGCCGCGAGACGCGGTTTGTCCGCCAGCGGCCACAGCATCGTGATGCGGACCGGCAGTGACGTGTCCGGTGGGACGACGGCCGACGGCGTGCCATCGGTCACTGTCGTCGGATCGGCGGGCACGCCAAGGACGGGCAGCAGGAACCGGGCGTCGTCGAGGCGGGCGGGTGCGCCGTAGTCGGGGGTTCCGTTGACGTTGACAAGGGCGGGATAGATGCCGGGCTCGTCGATGTGCAGCGAGGGCAGGTCCCCGGCGCGCACCGGGTAGGAAAGCGTGAAGGGCACGTGTTGGCCCTGCGCCAGTTCCGGGGCCACGGTGACGAAGTCCGCGACGGCCTCGTATTGGTCGACACCACCCGTCAGGTCGGTGCGCAGGCCGGCCGACGACGTCACGGCGGGCGCGTGCTCCAGACGCACCATGATGTCGCGCACGGACCGGTCACCGACGTTGGTCACCGTCCCCGACACGGTGACGATCGGCTCGCTGGTGGTGGTGACCGTGTCAGGGGTGATCGAGTCGATGTGCAACTGAAGGAAGGGCCGCTCGCCGGGTTCGCCTGCTGCGGCGCGAGGCACCACTGCGGGGGCGACGATCAACGTCACCAGGGCGAGCACACTCAGGAGTCGGACCAGCGCGCGCGACCCGGCGATCCAAGCCGCCGGGCGCGTCATGGGCCTTGGCCGCAGCCGTTCGCCCGCCGGCCGGGTTGCGGCTGCGGGGACTCGTCGGGCCGACGGTTTCGAGTGTGCGAGTGCGTCTGCGGGCGACGGCGCGGTGAGCTGTGCGGCAACGGCGGAAGTGAGCCGGGGCCGTCGGCCTGGAGCTTGTCGATCAGCGCGCCCGCCACCTCGGCGAGCTTGCGTTCGTCGGCGTAGGCCAGCCGGGACGGAAGGTCGATCAGCGGCACCCAGGCGACCTCGGTCACCTCGACGTCCTCGTCGGACAGCTCGCCGTCGAGGAATCGCATGAGGTAATGGTGCACGGTCTTGTGGACGCGGCGCCCCTCGGTCACGAACCAGTAGTCGATGCTGCCGAGCGCGGCGAGCACGCTGCCCTGGATGCCGGTCTCCTCGGCAACCTCGCGGATGGCCGTCTGCTCGGCGGTCTCACCCTGCTCGATGTGGCCCTTGGGAAGCGACCACAGCATGCGCCCGCGCCGGTCGACCCGACCGATGAGCGCGGCGACCTGGCCATCCTTCGGTCCGTCGATGCCGTCGATGACCAGACCGCCCGCCGAGGTCTCGTGGACGGTTCGCAGCCGTTCGGGTGCACGGCGACCGGGCCTGTTCTGCGGCGTTTGGGCAGCGGCGTCGACGTGGTGGCCGGGAGTTGGGCCGGGAAGGGGGACGGCGGTGGGGTTCGCGGTGGCCGCGGTACTGGCTTCCGGCGGACCTGCAGAGCGTCGGCCGCGGCGCCGTCCTCGGCGCCGTCGTGGTTTGGCCCGTTCGCCCTCCGACACCCAAGCGATAGTAGCTGCCATGTGCTTTCCACCCCCTACGCACTCGCAGTCGTGGTCGGCTTGTCGCCGGGTCGTTACGGAGCCGTGAGCGCCCACTAGGCTCACCGAACGTGCCGAACGATCCTCCCGCCGCCGACGAGCTGTTGACCGCCGCCAGGGCGCTGCAACAGCACACACCGGTACTGCGCGAATTGGGTCAGTTGTTCGCTGATGCCGGCCACGAGCTGTATCTGGTCGGCGGCAGTGTCCGGGATGCCCTCCTCGACCGACCTCTGACGGATCTGGACTTCACCACCGACGCCCGCCCGGATCGGGTGCAGGAGGTGGTCCGGCGCTGGGCCGACGGGCTGTGGGACACCGGAATCGAGTTCGGCACCGTCGGGGTCGGCAAGGGCGCCGAGCGGCTCGAGATCACCACGTTCCGGGCCGACGCCTATGACCGGGTGACGCGGAACCCCGAGGTCCGGTTCGGCGACCGGCTCGAGGACGACCTGGTGCGCCGTGACTTCACCGCCAACGCGATGGCGGTGCGCATCACTGCGGCCGGGCTCGGCGAATTCCACGATCCCCTAGGGGGATTGGGCGCCATCCGCGCCGGTGTGCTCGACACGCCTTCGACGCCGGAGGTGTCCTTTGGCGACGATCCGCTGCGGATGCTGCGGGCGGCACGGTTCACCTCGCAGCTCGGTTTCGTCGTCGCGCCGCGGGTCCGCGAGGCGATGGCGCGGATGGCGGATCAACTCGGACGCATCACCGTGGAACGGGTGGCCGCCGAACTGGACAAGATGATGCTCGGCGGTGACCCGGTGGCCGGCGTCGACCTGATGGTGCAGACGGGTCTCGGTGAGGTGGTGCTGCCCGAGGTGGGCGGCATGCGCATGGCCATCGACGAGCACCATCAACACAAGGACGTCTATCAACATTCGCTGACGGTTTTGCGGCAGGCGATCGATCTGGAATCCGAACCGGACCTGGTGTTGCGATGGGCGGCGCTGCTCCATGACGTCGGAAAGCCGGCCACCCGCAAGCACGAGGGCGACGGGGGCGTCAGCTTCCACCATCACGAGGTGGTCGGCGCCAAGATGACTCGCAAGCGGATGCGGGCGCTGAAGTACTCCAAGCAGATGGTCGACGATGTGTCCCAGCTGGTGTACCTGCACCTGCGGTTCCACGGCTACGGCAGCGGACAGTGGACGGATTCCGCGGTCCGCAGGTACGTGACCGATGCCGGGCCGCTGCTCGACAGGCTGCACAAGCTGGTCCGGGCCGACTGCACGACCCGCAACAAGCGCCGTGCCGCACGACTGCAGGCCAACTACGACGATCTCGAGAACCGCATCGCCGAGTTGGTCGCGAAGGAGGACCTGCAGCGGGTTCGCCCCGACCTCGACGGCAACGAAATCATGCGGATCCTGGGCATCCCGGCGGGTCCGCAGGTTGGGCAGGCGTGGCAGTACCTCAAGGAGCTGCGGCTGGACCGCGGGCCGCTCGAGCACGACGAGGCGGTCGACGAACTTCAGAAGTGGTGGAACGCCAGGGAGTAGGCCCGCGTCCTAATCTTCGTGGGGGCGAGCGAAGCGACGGGGGAAAGTCATGGACTACTGCCTGGGTGACGGGGACGGGTCGGCGGCGATCTGGTCGGCCGAGTTGAACGTCGACACCGACGACGACGGGGTGTTCGACGCGATCGGTCTGGACTTCGATGCCGACGGCCGCCTCGACGATGCGCTTGCCGATCTCGACGGTGACGGGACCGCAGATCACCTGCTGCTCGACGTGGACGACGACGGACACTCCGAGGCGGCCTTCACCGACGACGGCACGGGCACCTGGGCGATCGGTGTCGACGGCCGCTCAGGGCAGATTCGTTGGTTGGGTCTAGACGGCCTCGAGCTGACGGGCGGTCCGCTGGTGGACTTCGACGGCGACGGCCAGGTCGACGACCGGCTGCTCGACGTCGACCGCGACGGCCTCGCGGATCGCGTGCTGGTCGGGGACCAGGCGTATGTCGACACCGATGCCGACGGGCGGTGGGACGTGAAGCTGTCCGACACCGATGGTGACGGCGCCGCGGACGCGGCCAGTCAGCTCTAGGTTCTACCGCCCGGCCCCCGGGGGTCCCGCGAACGCCTGCGCGATCGTCAGCCACTTCCCCGCGTCCTCGCCGATGGCGGTCAGGTCGAGCTCTCCCCGCGGGCGGCGTTGCGTCACCAGCAGGCAGAAGTCCTCGGCCGACCCCGTGACGCGCTGACCGGCGTCGGCCGGCCCCCACGACCATGTCGACCCATCGGGAGCGGCGAGTTCGACCAGGAAGGGCTCGGTCGGGACCGCCATGCCGTGCACCGTGAAGGCGAAGTCCCTGGTGCGCACGCCGATGTGGGCGATCGAGCGCAGGCGGTTCGTCGCGGGCCGCTTCACTCCCAGCGCATCCGCGACGTCGAGGCCGTGCGCCCAGGTCTCCATGAGCCGCGCGGTGGCCATCGATGCGGCGCTCATCGGGGGCCCGAACCACGGCAGCTTCCTGCCGTCGGTCACGCGGAGGAGTTCGTCGTGCAGGCGGGTCCGCGTGAGCCGCCAGTCGGCGAGCATCTCGGCGGGAGCGGTCTTGGCGAGCTGCTCGGCGCCCTCGTCGACGAAGCCGAGCGGATTGGCCGCCGCATCCTTCACGATCTCGGCGAAGCCTGGCTCGTCGGTGACGGCGACCAGGGAGGCGCGATCGGTCCACCAGAGATGGGCGATTTGGTGGGCAATGGTCCAACCGGGCGCCGGTGTCGCGAGGCGCCAACCGTCGTCGTCCAGTTCGGCGACGAGCTCGTCGAGCGCATCGCTCTCGGCTCGCAGATCAGCTACTACCCCGTCGGCTCCTGCCATGGCGTCACATTAGTCCGGCGGCCCTGGCCCCTCCCGATCGCGGCGTGCGCCGCCAGGCCCACCAGATAGACGATGGATCCGGCGACCACCAGTCCCGGCGCGTCCCCGTCGTCGGGGATCACGGCCGCCACCACGGTGATCGCCGTGACGAACGACAGCCAGAACACCGAATCTTGAATCGTGAACACGTGGCCGCGCATGGCGTCGTCGACGTCGAGCTGCATGGCGGAATCGGCGCACAGCTTCACCACCTGACCCGCCGCCCCCAGCAGGAAGCCGCAGCCGACCATCATCGGCAGGTACAGCCCGGCGGCGCCCAACTGAAGAAGTGCGGCAAGGCCAAGCGCGCCGTTCGCGGTGGCATATCGACCCCAGCGTCCGACGGCGGGCGGCGTCACGAAGTTGGCAAGGAACGAGCCGAGTCCGGTCGCGGCGACGAAGACGACGGCGGTGCCGAAACCGGCGACGTCGAGGCTTCCGACGTGCCGCACGATGACCAGCACCAGAAGGGTGTTGACGCCGAACACGATGCGATGGGCGGCCAGGCCAGCAAGGGTGGCCCCCACGGTCCGCACCCCGACCACGGTCCGCACGCCGTAGCCCCACCCGGTGGCGACCGCGTAGGCGACGGAGCCGTGCACGGCCCTCTTGCTGTCGTCGGGTCCCAGCACGTGCGGTTCGAACCGGTAGGCGAGGAACAAGGCCAGCGCCACTGGGATGGCCACGATGAAAATGACTGTGGCAGAACCGGTGTCACCCGTTCCGACGAGCCAGCGCGGAATCAGCATGAAGTTGGCCCCGAGGAACGTCGCGGCAGCTCCGACGGCCGTGGCCACCGAGTTCGACGTCACCACCTGTTCGCGGGGGACGACGTGCGGCAGGGCCGCGGACAGTCCGGAGGACACGAAGCGGTTGAAGCCGTTGACGATGAGGGCGCCGCACAGAATCGTCAGGTCGCTTGCGCCGATGGCGAGCAGGGTGGCGACGCCGAGGATCAGGATCAGTCGGGCGAAGGTGGCGCCGACGAGTACCAACCTGCGGTCCCAGCGGTCCAGAAGGGCGCCCGCGAAGGGGCCGAGCACCGAGTACGGCAGGAACAGCACCGCGAAGGCGCCCGCGATGGCCCAGGGATCGGCCGCGCGCTCGGGGTTGAAGAGCAACGCGCCGGCGAGGCCGCCCTGGAACAACCCGTCACCGAAGAGGCTGACGGCGCGCAGTTCCAACAGCCTGCGGAACTCGGGCAGTGCGCGCACCGAACGCCAGACGGCGAAGCGGAGTTCAGGCTTGGCCACCGAACCACCCTACAAAGATTCGCGAATCGACGATTCGCGAAACAACTTCGCCACGGTCGCTCCCGATCATCACCAACGGCGCACGCTGGTGTCATGATGGACGGGTGGCGCAGTCAGAGGACCCGGAGGAACACATTGCTCCTGCGACGCATCGGGTCCGCGCCGGAACGCTGTTGCTCGCAAACACCGATCTCATGGAACCCACGTTCCGTCGCAGCGTGATCTACATCGTCGAGCACAACGACGGCGGCACCCTTGGCGTGGTGCTCAACCGCCCGAGTGAGACCGCGGTGTTCAACGTGCTGCCGCAGTGGACCAAACTCGCCACCAAGCCCAAGACGATGTTCGTCGGTGGGCCGGTGAAGCGGGACGCCGCGTTGTGCCTGGCGACGTTGCGCGCGGGACTGGAACCCAACGACGTGCCCGGTTTGCGGCACGTGCAGGGGCGCATCGTGATGGTCGATCTCGACGCCGATCCCGACACGATCGCCCCCGCGGTCGAGGGCGTGCGGATCTACGCCGGGTACTCCGGGTGGACGATCGGTCAGCTCGAGGGCGAGATCGAACGGGACGACTGGATCGTGTTGTCGGCGTTGCCGTCCGACGTGCTTGTCGAGCCGCGGGTGGATCTGTGGGCCAGGGTGCTGCGGCGGCAACCGATGCCCCTGTCGCTGCTGGCGACCCATCCGATTGACGTCAGCCGCAACTGATCAGTGGCAGGACAGCGTGCACGACGCGCACGTTCCTGCGCAGCTGGCGTCTGTCCCCGCGCCCGCTTCCCGTAGGGCCACCACCTTCGCGCTCTGGTAGCACCCGGCTGCCACGGTGCCAACGGCACCGACGACGCAGACCACCAGGGCGGGCACGCCAGCCTGGTGCGGCGCTGCGAGCGCGACCACGCCACCCGCTCCGAGCATCACCGCGGCCGCGAGTTGGGTCGGCACGACGGCCCGCAGAACCTGCGCGACGAAGTCGGCGGAATGCGGGCGGGCCATCGACCACAGGCCGGTGGCGGCGGTCGCCACGGCGGCGCACAGGCACACCACGGCGGCGATCAGCATGGGCCCAACAATACGAGGCCCTGCCGTCGGACGCAGCTGGGGGCTAGCGCGGAAGGCCGAGCGGTTGGGCGGCCGCGGGCAGCGCGGCGGGTCCGGAAGGCGCAGGCGCGGCCGGGACTGCGGGCAGCGCGGCGGGCGGCGGCGGTGCGTCGGGTGAGCCGACCCGGAACCCGTTGACGATGGCGTCGGTCGCGGAGCCCGCCGCGACGGAGACCTGGGCGCTGGTGGTGACGGACAGGGACACCAGGTATCGGTCGGGGCCCGACGTCGCGATGGTGTGCCGGCGCGAGGTGTTCAACGTCATGTTGTTCTGCCGGTACGTGCCTTCGATCAGGGCCGACGGCATGCCGCCGAAGTCGGCGAGTGAGCCGTCGGTGGCCCGGAAGGCCGGTAGCTGCTGGGTGTCGATGAGGCCGTGGCTGATGGCTTCCTTCGAATCGAAGTCGCCGACCAGTTTGTAGACCTGAACTGCGGCGTTGGACGAATACAGGCCGTCGCCGCCGACGCGGTCGGCGATCACCGCGAACGCGTCTGGGACGTTGGGGTCGGGTACTTGACTCCAGCCCGTCGGCATCGGCAGCACGATGTTGAGTGCTTTGAAGTCGGCGGCCTTCTGCGGCTCCATCGCGACGTTCTTGCTCTTGAAGAAGTCGGCGAGGGTTCCCGACGCGGCGGGGGCGATGGTCGAGACGGGTGCGGCCGGCACTGCGGGTGCGGCGGGCACTGCGGGTGCGGCGGCGATCAGTTGATTGGGGCCGACGGCGGGGGCCGCGGGTGCGCCGGCCGCAACGGTGACGGTCTGCGTCACCGTCGCGGGGGCGGGCACCGACGGCAGGGGCAGGCTGGGTTCGGCCGACGCGGTGGTGCCTGCGAGGCCCAGCACGCACGCCGTTCCGGCGGCGAAGCCTCCGGCCAGAAGTCCCCAACGACGGGCATTTTCGAACATCTAGCGTCCGCCCTTTCGGATGAAGCGAATTACCCCGACCCGGTGTGCCCGCGCCAGGCGCCGACTGTATCCATCACGCGACGCCTGCCACCAGGTCCGGAATCGAGCTGCAACCATGCCCTGACCCCCCCGCAACGGAACCGATACCAAGCCGTTGCCCCGCGACCGGCAATTGGGGTCTGACGCAGGGCGTTGACTACCCTGTCCACGTGACAGAAGCGGAAGGCGGCTCCGACGCCTCGGGCACCCCGCAGCACCGCTACGACGCGGAGCTGGCTGGGGAGATCGAACGTGCCTGGCAGGAGACCTGGGCTCGGCAGGGGACGTTCCACGTTCCCAACCCGGTCGGCTCGCTGGCGCCGACGGACGGCACACCAGTACCCGGTGACAAGATGTTCGTCCAGGACATGTTCCCCTATCCGTCGGGCGAGGGTCTCCACGTCGGGCACCCGCTCGGTTACATCGCCACTGACGTCTACGCCCGCTACTTTCGGATGACCGGTCGTAACGTCTTGCACGCGTTGGGCTTCGATGCGTTCGGCCTACCCGCTGAGCAGTACGCGGTGCAGACGGGCACGCATCCGCGCACCCGCACCGAGGCCAACATCGTCAACTTCCGTCGTCAGCTCGGCAGGCTTGGCCTTGGCCACGACGCCCGGCGCAGCTTCTCCACCACGGACACCGACTTCTACAAGTGGACGCAGTGGATCTTCCTGCAGATCCACGATGCCTGGTTCGACGCGGCGGCCAACAAGGCACGCCCGATCGGCGAACTGATCGCCGAATTCGAGTCGGGTGCGCGCACTCCGGATACCGGCGGCGAGTGGTCGACCATGTCGGCGGGGGAGCGGGCGGACGTCATCGACTCGTACCGTCTGGTGTATCGGGCGGACTCGGTCGTCAACTGGTGCCCCGGGCTTGGCACGGTGCTGGCCAACGAAGAGGTCACCTCGGATGGTCGCAGCGACCGCGGCAACTTCCCGGTGTTCCGAAAGCGGTTGCGGCAGTGGATGATGCGTATCACCGCGTATTCGGACCGCCTGCTCGACGATCTCGAGCTGCTGGACTGGCCGGACAAGGTCAAGGCGATGCAGCGCAACTGGATCGGCCGGTCGACGGGGGCCGAGGTGCGGTTCGCCACCGACGTCGGCGGCATCGAGGTCTTCACCACCCGGCCCGACACCCTTTTCGGCGCCACCTACATGGTGCTGGCGCCCGAGCACGGCCTCGTCGACGCACTCATTGCGTCGGCGTGGCCCGACGGCACCGACGAGCGGTGGACGTTCGGAGCCGCGACGCCTGCCGAAGCCGTGGCGTCCTATCGCGCGACCGTGGCGGCGAAGTCAGATCTGGAGCGCCAGGAGAACAAGTCCAAGACCGGCGTGTTCACCGGTGCGTACGCTACGAATCCGGTTGACGGTCAACGGGTTCCGGTCTTCATCGCGGACTACGTGCTGGCCGGGTACGGCACCGGCGCCATCATGGCGGTGCCAGGACACGATCAGCGGGACTGGGAATTCGCCACGGCCTTCGGCCTGCCGATCGTCGAGGTCATCTCGGGCGGTGACGTGTCGAAGGCGGCGTTCAACGGGGATGGCGTGCTGGTCAACTCCGGCTACCTCGACGGGTTGAGCATCGCGTCGGCCAAGGAGGCCGTGACGGCACACCTGGTCGCCGACGGTCGTGGCCAGTCGCGGGTCGAATACAAGCTCAGGGACTGGCTGTTCGCCCGCCAGCGGTACTGGGGCGAACCGTTCCCGATCGTCTACGACGCCGACGGGCGCGCCCGTGGATTGCCGGAGTCGGCGCTACCGGTCGAACTGCCAGACATCCCGAACTACGCGCCCGTCCAGTTCGATCCCGACGACGCCGACAGCGAGCCGTCCCCGCCACTCGGCAAGGCCACCGAGTGGGTGCACGTCGACCTCGACCTCGGCGATGGGCTGCAGCCCTACACCCGCGACACCAACGTCATGCCGCAGTGGGCGGGCAGCTCTTGGTACGAGTTGCGTTACGCCGACCCGCACAACTCGGAGACGTTCTGCGCCAAGGAGAACGAGGCCTACTGGATGGGGCCGCGGCCGGCTGAGCACGGCCCCTCGGACCCCGGCGGCGTCGACCTCTATGTCGGCGGCGTCGAACACGCCGTGCTTCACCTGCTGTACTCCCGGTTCTGGCACAAGGTGCTCTTCGACCTTGGCCACGTGAGTTCCCGCGAGCCCTATCGGCGGCTGGTGAACCAGGGCTACATCCAAGCCTTCGCCTACACCGATTCCCGCGGGTCCTACGTTCCCGCAGCCGAAGTCGTCGAGCGCGACGGGAAGTACTGGTACCCCGCGGCCGACGGCGACATCGAGGTCAACCGCGAGTTCGGCAAGATCGGCAAGAGCCTGAAGAACTCGGTGTCACCGGACGAGATCTGCGACGAGTACGGCGCCGACACCCTGCGCGTCTACGAGATGTCGATGGGGCCGCTCGAGGCGTCGCGACCGTGGGCGACGAAGGACGTCGTCGGCGCCTACCGGTTCCTGCAACGGGTGTGGCGCGTCGTCGTCGACGAGACCACCGGCGGCGAGCGCATCGCCGACCACGAGCAGCTGTCCGAGGCGACGCTGCGGCTGCTGCACAAGACGATCGCCGGTGTCGCCGAAGACTATGCGGCACTTCGCAACAACACCGCGGCGGCCAAGCTCATCGAATACACCAACCATCTGACCAAGGAGGACGTCACGGCGCGCGCCGCGGTCGAGCCCCTGGTGCTGATGGTGGCGCCGCTCGCGCCGCACCTGGCCGAGGAGTTGTGGCGCCGACTGGGTCACGACTCGTCGCTCGCGCACGGTCCCTTCCCGACGGCCGATCCCGCGTACCTGGTGGTGGACACCGTCGAGTACCCCGTCCAGGTCAACGGAAAGGTCCGTGGGCGGATCACCGTGGCCGCCGACGCCGCCGCCGATGCCGTGGAGACCGCGGCACTGGCCGACGAGAAGGTGGTCGCGTTCATGGCTGGCGCGACGCCGAAGAAGGTCATCGTGGTCGCGGGCAAGCTCGTCAACGTCGTCATCTAAGCGCCCCCCTTAAGCGATTTCGGCGCGTTGATCCGCGCTCACCGCGGATGAACGCGCCGAAATCAACGGGTGGTGGTGAGGGGTGGCGTGCGGGGCGGTGACGTGCGCCGGTTGGCCGTCGCCTCCACCGCGGCGGCGTAGCGGAGCAGTGCCACGTCGTCGTAGGCGCGGCCCGCGAAGGTCAGCCCAACCGGCATGCCGATGTCGGCCATGGTGCCCATCGGCACCGTGACGGTCGGAATGCCGAGATGGCGAATTGCCAAGTTGCCGTTGGCCACCCACACCCCATTGCGCCAGCCGAGGTCGGCCGACGCGGGATTGACGTCCATGTCGGCGGGCCCGACGTCGGCCACCGCGGGGAAGATCACGGCGTCCAACCGCAAGTCGTCCAGCCATTCCTCGAGGTCGACCCGCCGCGTCCGCTCGAGTGCGTGCGCGCCCTCCGGAATGGTCGAGATGGCGAGGAAGGAGTCGATCGGGTTGTCGCGGATGAACGCCGGATACTGCGCGATGTCGTCGTCGAAGCCGTCGTACCGGTCGGGTTGAGCACCTGGTTGCGGCGGAAAGATCCGGGTGCCGTCCACGTCGGCGAGACGATTGAGCGCGGGATCACCGTTGGCGGCGAGGAAGTCGTCCCACGCCCACGCGGACAGGTCGACGATCTCGCGGCGCAGGTACTCCGGACTCACGAACCCGCGAGTGGCGATGGTCGGGGCGCCCGCTCGGTCGCCTTCGTAATTGCTGACGACGGGGAAGTCCACGTCGACCACCTCGGCACCGGCGTCGAGCAGGTCGCGTCGCACCGCGTCGAACAGCTCGACGACGGACGGCCGCGTCTCGATGCGCTGACCGGTGGGTCCGCCGATGCCGGTGGCCCCGACCCCCGCGTCGGGATCGGCGTTGACGTACATCCGCGGCACGCCGAACCGCCGCCCGGTCAGGTCGCGGCGCGCACGGTCGGAGTCCGAACCCGTCAGCGACCGATAGGACGGCGGGCGGACCTCCTCGACCCGTGGCACCCTCACCCACGGCTGCAATCGCCAGAAGTCGCCGCGGGCGTCGGGGTCGTCGGCCACCAGGACGTCGAGCACCTCAAGCAGGTCGGCCATCGAACGGGTGTGCGGGACAACCACGTCCATGGTCGGCACCAGCGGCCAACCCCCGCGGGTGGAGATGATGCCGCGGGACGGGGTGTAGGCGCACAGGGCATTGTTCGATGCCGGGCCGCGGCCCGAGGACCAGGTTTCCTCGCCGATCCCGAAGGCGCACAACGACGCTGCGGTCGCCGTGCCAGAGCCGTTCGATGAGCCCGATGCGAACGGCGCGGTGAGATAGTCCGGGTTGTAAGGACTTTCAGCCCGACCATAGAGCCCGCGCTGCATGCCGCCGTTGGCCATCGGCGGCATGTTGGTCAAACCGATCAGGACCGCACCCGCGGCGCGCAGACGCTCGATGACGAACGAATCGCGTTGGGCCACGAGCTTCGCGAACGCCGGGCTTCCCGCCGCCACGGTCAGCCCGCGGGCCAGGTAGCTGTCCTTGGCGGTGTACGGGATGCCGTCCAGCGGACCGTAGGTGCGGCCGGCCGCCCGCCGAGCGTCGGAGGCCTCGGCATCGGCACGTGCTTCCGGGTTTGGCACGACGATCGCGTTCAGCTGGCCGTCGAAGGCCGAGATGCGGGCCAGGTAGCCCTCGAGCAGCCCGACCGCGGTCACGCGGCCGCTCTCCATGGCGATGCGCAACTCGGCGATGGACGCCTCGTGAACCTCGAACGCCGCTGTCATGGCTAGCGCTGCCGAATGATGATCTCGTGCACGTGCGCATCCGGCGGGGTGGTGACGGCCTGCGCGACCGCCGCCGCAACCGTCTCTGCCCTCATGAAGTGCTCGGGCACGTAGTCGCGCTCCTCGTAGGCGATCAGGTCGCGCTGCATCTCGGTGTCGATCCGGCCGGGGTGCACCGAGGTGACGCGCAGCGTCGGCTCGTCGGTGCGCAGCGAGTCCGCGAAGGACCGCAGCGCGAACTTGCTCGCCGAGTACGACGCCAGGCCGGGCGA
>NZ_JAVRQA010000494.1:0-11827 GCF_032161845.1 Mycobacterium sp. | reverse complement strand
CACCGCCAGGTTTGAGCAGAATCGGGTTGAACCGCACGCTTGGCTCAAGTCCCGCCGCCCGCGCCTGCATGGCCTGGGCTCGGCCGATCTCGCCGCCTTCGATCGTCACCGCCGAGTTGTTGGACATATTCTGCGCCTTGAACGGCGCCACGCGAATGCCCTTGCGCGCCAAGAGCCGGCAGAGGCCCGCGACGACCATCGACTTGCCCGCGTCGGACGTGGTGCCTGCGATCAGCAGCGCGCCGCTCACCCGGCGAGCGTCAGGATCTCGGCGCCGTCGTCGGTGACCACCAGGGTGTGCTCGAACTGCGCCGTCCACTTCTTGTCGACCGTGGCGACCGTCCAGCCGTCGTCCCAGATCTCGTAGTCCAGCGCACCGAGGTTGATCATCGGTTCGATCGTGAACGTCATGCCCGGTTCGATGACGGTGTCGATCGCAGGCTGGTCGTAGTGCAGCACCACCAGACCGTTGTGGAACGTGGTGCCGATTCCGTGGCCGGTGAAGTCACGAACGACGTTGTAGCCGAAGCGGTTTGCGTAGGCCTCGATGACCCGGCCGACGACCGACAGCTGACGGCCCGGCTTGACGGCCTTGATCGCGCGCATGGTCGCCTCGTGGGTGCGCTCGACCAGCAGGCGGTGCTCCTCGGCGACGTCACCCGCCAGGAAGGTGGCATTGGTGTCGCCGTGCACCCCATCGAGGTAGGCGGTCACGTCGATGTTGACGATGTCGCCGTCCTCGACGACCGTCGAGTCGGGGATGCCGTGGCAGATGATCTCGTTGAGCGACGTGCAGCAGGACTTGGGAAAGCCCTTGTAGCCCAGCGTCGACGGGTAGGCCCCGTGGTCGACCATGTAGTCGTGGGCGATTCGGTCCAGTTCATCGGTGGTGACACCCGGGGCGACCGCCTTGCCCGCCTCGGCGAGGGCGTTGGCCGCAATGCGCCCGGCGACGCGCATCTTCTCGATGACCTCGGGCGTCTGCACCCACGGTTCGGTGCCTTCGCGGACAGTCGGCTTCCAGGCGTACTCGGGACGCGGTATCGACTTGGGCACCGGCAGCGTCGGGGACAGCTCGCCGGGGCGAAGTGCGGTACGAACTTCCATCCTGCCAGCGTAACTGCTACTGGACGGCCGTTCTCGGGTCGCCGGCCGAGACGCTGAAGCAGGGCTGTGAGAAGCGGGCTCTTGCAAAGCGGTAATGGTGTTACCGTACGGCGGTGATCGAAGAGGAACACCTGCTGAGACAGCTGGGCATGCGGGATGTCGAGGAGACCGCCGAGCGCATGGTCATCGAGATGGACAACCGGCCGAACCTGGTCAACGTCCGCGGTGCGCTGCAGGGCGGACTGGTGGCCACTCTGATCGACATCGCCGCAGGACGGTTGGCCGGCAACGCCTCGGGGGCGGGCAACGACGTCACCACCGCCGACATGAACGTGCACTACCTTGCGCCGATCATCGAGGGACCCGCCCGCGCTGTCGCGACCGTCGTGCGCGCCGGGCGCAGGCTGATCGTCACGTCGGTCGACGTCTTCGACGTCGGCAGAGACCGGCTTGCGGCGCGGGCGACGCTGACGTTCGCGGTGCTCGAGGCTCGCTAGCCGCGTCGGAAGCGACCCAGCGCGGCGCGGCGCGGCCCGCGGATGTCGACCGAGCCACAGACACTGCGCCCGGTCAGGATGACGTGCGGCGATCCCTCCGCCGGCGCGTCCTTGCGATGATCGCGCGCACTCCCGACGACCACCTCGACGTCGTCGATCGATGCGCTGGCCCCATCGGGCAGCCGGATGTCCACCGAACCGAACTTCACGTCGAGTTCGATGACCACGATCGGCCCGGCGAACCGCGCCTTCGTCAGATCGAGATCGATGGACCCCATCCGCCGCACCAACGACAATCTGGTCGGCACGATCCACTCACCCTGGCGCCTGAGCGAGCCAAGCACACCGCGGAGTTCCACCCGGTCGGTCGCCGTCGTGACGATCGCGCCGGGCCCCGGCAGGTCCTCGACGAGCGCGGCGAGCTCGGAGTGAAGGCGGGCCAGCGACACGGCAATCGACCGCTCCTCGAACTCGTCGATGTCGATCAGTCCTAGCGCCACCGCGTTGTGCAGTCGGCGCAGCGTGCCGTTGCGGTCGGCATCCGAAATGCGCAGTACTAGGGCTTCTCCGCCGGCGTCAGGGCCGATACCCGAGTTGATGCTGGTCATTGCTTGCCCTCCTGCGACCAGATTACTCAGGCCAGGTAGTCGGCGGGCATTCCGTTCAGCATGTCCTTGCACATCCGCACGGCGTACTCCGAGCTGCCGCCACCGACGATGAGCGCCGCGAAGGCGAGGTCGCCGCGGTAGCCGGCGAACCAGGCGTGCGAGCCACCGTCGAATTCGGCCTCCCCCGTCTTGCCTCGGACGTCACCGCTGCCGTTCAGGTCCTTCGCGGTGCCGTTCGTGACGACCAGCTGCATCATCGGCCGCAGGCCGTCGATCATCTTCGGCGTGATGGTCGGGGTGTCACCCGAGACCTCGGTGTGCCTGCCCTCGATCAGCTGTGGCACGGGCGTCTTCCCGGCGGCCACGGTCGCGGCCGCCAGTGCCATGCCGAACGGACTGACCAGTACCCGGCCCTGGCCGAAACCGTCCTCCGTGCGCTCGGTGAGATTGACCGTTGGCGGCACTGATCCGGTCACCGTCGTGATCCCGTCGACCACGTAGTCGGTCCCGATGCCGTACTGGGCGGCGGCAGTCGTCAGCCCGCGTGGGGGCATCCGGCTCGCCAGCTCGGCGAACGTCGTGTTGCACGAATTTGCGAACGCGCGCGACATGGGCACCGTGCCGAGGTCGAACCCGCCGTAGTTGGGGATCGTCCGCTGCCCGATGTCGATGTGACCGGGGCAGCCCAGAAGGGTGTTGGGCGTTGCCATGTCGCGGTCGATGGCCGCACCCGCGGTGACGATCTTGAACGTCGACCCCGGCGGGTAGAGGCCCGTGGTGGCCGCAGGTCCGTCCGCGTCGGCGGCGGCGTTCTGGGCGACCGCCAGGATCTCACCGGTGGACGGCTTGATCGCCACGATCATGGCCTTCTTGCCGACCATGTTGACGGCATCCTGGGCGGCGTCCTGAACGGCGCGATCAAGGCTGATCGTCACCGAAGGTGCTGGCGCACCCGGAGTTTCGTCGAGCACGTCGACGTCGCCACCGTTCTGGTTGACGCTGACGACCCGCCAGCCCGCCTGTCCGTCGAGCTGGTCGACGACCGACTTCTTCACCTGGTTGACGATGTCCGGCGCGAAGCGGTCGTCGGTCGCCAGCAGTTCGGCGTGGGGGGTGATGACGACACCGGGCAGGCCACCGATCGCGGGTGCCACCGCATCACGGTCGGCCTGGCGCAACGTGATGAGGTCCAGCGGCTTCGCCGACGAGCTCGCCGTCTCGGCGAGTCGCTGAGCATCCATGCCTGGGTCGAACCGCCGCAGGGTATCGGCGACGGCAGTCGCGGTCGGCATGAGGTTGGCACCGGCCGCCTTCGCATCGAGCGAGTAGTTGTACAGGTAGCCCGGACGCAGCACGTCGCTGCCGCCGCGCTCGTTCACCGACGCGCGGGGCGGCGCATCCGCACGCAACGCGAACGTCTGATTCTCACCGAGATTCGGATGCAATCCCGTTGCACTCCAGCGCACTTCCCAACGCCCCTCCTCGCGGACCATGTTGAGCTGACCGTCGTAGGTCCAAGTGCGATTCTTGGGAAGGTGCCACGTGTAGCGGTAGGCGATGCTGCCGGTGTCCTCGGCGTACTTCGAGCCGAGAATCTGAGCATCGAGCCCCTTGGCCTGAAGGCCCGCCCATGCTTCGTTGAGCGCCGCCCTCGCGACGGTGGGGCGGTCACTGAGGTCGGCGGCGGCGCCCGTGTCCCCCTTGGCGAGAGCGGTGAAGAACGCGGTCGCCACCGGTTCTGGACCGTTCGGCTTGGGCGTACAGGCAGTGAGTCCGCCGGCCGCCGCCACGACGACGAGGACCGACAGGAGCCCAGTGACTCGTGATGCGGATGAGGTTCGTGATGCCATTGGGGCTGATGTTAGGAGCGTCGGTACCGCATTCCGGGGAGGCGCACCGAGATTGAATCGTGATCAGTCGAGCAGCACGGTCGCAAACATGCCGACCTGGCTGAATCCGATCCGGTCGTACGTCGCACGCGCAACGGTGTTGTAGCCGTTCACGTAGAGGCTCGCGGTGCGGCCACTGCGGACGACCGCGCCGGCGAGAGTGGCAGTGCCAGCGGCCCCGAGTCCCCTACCCCGCCACTCGGGATGGACCCACACGCCCTGGATCTGCCCGACCGCGGGTGACTGCGAGCCGACTTCTGCCTTGAACACGACCTGGCCGTGTTCGAACCGCGCCCACGCCCGGCCCGCGGTGATCAGGCCAGCGACCCGACGTCGGTAACCGCGGCCGCCGTCGCCCATTCGGGGGTCGACGCCCACCTCACCGATGAACATGTCGACCGCCGCCACCAGATAGGCGTCGAGTTCTTCGATGCGCACGGGGCGGACGTCCGGATCGATCGGGCACTGCGGGGGGTGTGCAAGGGCCATCAGCGGTTGGTGCTCCCGCACGTCACGCGCTGGGCCCCAAGCCCTTTCGAGGCGTTGCCACATGGGCATGACCAGTTCGGTGCGGCCGACCAATGACGAACATCGTCGGGCGGTGCTCATCGCCTTGTCCGCGAAGGCGGCCAGATCGTCGACCTCACCGCGCAACGGGATCAGGTTCGCACCGGCAAAGCACAGCGAGTCGCTGGGGCGGCGCCGCGTCCACATCTCGCCGCCGATCGCCGTCGGGTCGACGCCATGGTCGGCAACCCGCGACGCGACCATGCAAGAGCCCACGGGATCCTCGTCGAGGACACGGCGCACGATGACGGCGTCACGCACCACTGTGACGCGTCGCTCGTCGGCGAGCCGAAACAGTGGAGGAGCGGACATCTGGTCCTTCTAACGCGCGGTCTTTTCTACAACGTTCCAGCGGCGGTGACCCCGCTCACAGGGTCATGCTCAGCTTACGGTCACAACGGGCGCGCCGCTGACATCCTCTGAAGCGCGGTCTTCGCCGATTTCGGCCGCAAGGCGCATCGCTTCTTCGATCAACGTCTCGACGATCATCTGCTCCGGCACCGTCTTGATCACCTCGCCGCGGACGAAGATCTGGCCCTTGCCGTTGCCCGAGGCGACGCCGAGGTCGGCCTCGCGCGCCTCACCCGGGCCGTTGACGACGCACCCCATGACGGCGACACGCAGTGGCACGTCGAGGCCCTCGAGTCCGGCGGAGACCTCGTTGGCCAGTTTGTAGACGTCGACCTGGGCCCGCCCGCAGGACGGGCACGACACGATCTCCAGGCCACGCGGACGCAGATTGAGCGACTCCAAGATCTGGGTACCGACCTTGATCTCCTCCACCGGCGGAGCCGACAGCGAGACCCTGATGGTGTCCCCGATGCCCTTGGCCAGCAACGCCCCAAACGCGACCGCCGACTTGATGGTGCCTTGGAACGCCGGGCCGGCTTCGGTGACGCCGAGGTGCAGGGGGTAGTCGCATTGCGCGGCCAGCTGCTCGTAGGCGGCAACCATGATCACCGGATCGTTGTGCTTGACACTGATCTTGATGTCGCCGAAGCCGTGTTCCTCGAACAGCGAGGCCTCCCAAAGCGCCGACTCGACCAACGCCTCCGGGGTCGCCTTGCCGTACTTCTTCATCATCCGGGCATCGAGGGAGCCGGCGTTGACACCGATGCGAATTGGGATGCCTGCGTCACCGGCAGCCTTCGCGACCTCCTTGACGCGGCCGTCGAACTCCTTGATGTTGCCGGGGTTGACGCGAACTGCCGCGCAGCCCGCATCGATGGCGGCGAAGATGTACTTCGGCTGGAAGTGGATGTCGGCGATCACCGGGATCTGGCTCTTCTTGGCGATCACCGACAGCGCATCGGCGTCCTCCTGCCGGGGGCAGGCCACCCGCACGATGTCGCAGCCGGACGCGGTCAGTTCGGCGATCTGCTGCAGCGTCGCGTTGATGTCGTGAGTCTTGGTGGTGCACATCGACTGCACGGCGATGGGGTAGTTACTCCCAACCCCGACGTCGCGGACCATGAGTTGGCGCGTCTTGCGGCGCGGGGCCAACGTCGGCGGCGGCGGTGCCGGCAAACCCAAACCGACGGTCATGATGACTTCTTTCTAACGGCTATTGGAACAGCCTGATCGGATTGACCAGGTCAGCGGTAACGGTCAAGATCATGTAGCCGCCAACGACGACGAGTACGGCGTAGGTGGCGGGCATCAACTTGAGGTAGTTCACCGGGCCGGCGGCGACCTTGCCGCGCGCCGACCGAATCATATTGCGGATCTTCTCGTACACGGCAATCGCGATGTGGCCGCCGTCGAAGGGCAGCAGCGGCAACAGGTTGATCGCGCCGAGCACGAAGTTCAGCTGGGCCAAGAAGAACCAGAACGCCACCCACAGTCCCGCGTCGACGGTGTCGCCACCGATGATGCTGGCGCCGACGACGCTGATCGGCGTCTCCGGGTCTCGTTCACCACCGCCGATGGAATGCCACAGCGCGCCGATCTTGGTCGGGATCTTGGCCAGCGACTTGCCGAGTTCGACCATCAGGTCGCCGGTGAAGGCGACCGTCGCGGGCACGGCGGACAACGGGTTGTACTGCGTCGGCCCGAACTGGGCGGCCGCGATGCCGACGGCTCCCACCTCCGACGGGGCGCCATTGCCGTCCTTGGTCCAACGCTGGACCTTGGTGGCGTCCACGGTGGTGGTGAACTCGGTGATCCGACCGTTCTCGGTGCGCTCCACGACGAACGGCGTGGGCGCGTTGAGCTTGCGGACGGCGGCAACCATCTCGTCGAAGTTCTTCACGTCGGTGTTGCCGACCTTGACGACCGTGTCGCCCGCCTTGATGCCTGCCAGCGCGGCAGGTCCTGGACCGGTGCAGTCGCCCAGCTTGCCTTTCGTGACTTCTGGTGCCACACACGCCGTTTCGCCGACGATGGCGGTGGTCGGCGGATGCAGGTTGGGTAGTCCCCACACGACGGCGACGCCATAGAGGAGGACCAGGCCGATGACGAAGTTCGCGCCTGGGCCCGCGAAGAGCACCGCGACGCGCTTCCACACCTTCTGGCGAAACATGGCGTACGGGCGGTCCTCCGGTGCGAGTTCGTCCACCGACGTCATCCCGGCGATGTCGCAGAACCCGCCAAGGGGAACGGCCTTGACGCCGTACTCGGTGTAACCGAGCTTGTTCGGGCGCATGGTCGACCACACCGTGGGGCCGAACCCGACGAAGTAACGACGCACCTTCATCCCCGTGGCGCGCGCCACCCACATGTGCCCACATTCGTGCAGCGCCACCGACACCAAGATGGCCAGCGCGAACAGCACAATGCCCAGTACGAACATCATCGGGTTCCTACGACCTCCTGTGCTGCCTTCTCGACGCCGCGTGCGGCCCTGGCCCTGGCCCAGTCCTGCGCGTCCAGTACGTCATCCACGGTAGCCGGTTCTCCTGACCACTGGTCGGCACCGCGCAGCACCTCGCCGATGATTCGGACGATCGCGGGGAAACGGATCCGTCCGTCGAGGAACGCTGCGGCCGCCTCCTCGTTGGCTGCGTTGTAGACCGCGGTCAGGCAACCGCCCCGGGTTCCGGCGTCCCTGGCCAGCGCCACGGCCGGGAAGACTTCGTCGTTCAACGGTTCGAAATCCCAGGTGGACGCCGTGGTGAAGTCGCACGGCAGTGCCGCCCCCGGAACCCGCGCGGGCCAACCGAGCGCCAACGCGATGGGAAGCCTCATGTCCGGCGGGCTGGCCTGAGCGATGGTGGACCCGTCGAAGAACGTGACCATCGAGTGCACGATCGACTGCGGGTGGACGACGACGTCGATCCGGTCGTAGGGAATGCCGAACAAGAGGTGCGTCTCGATCAACTCGAGACCCTTGTTGACCAACGATGCCGAGTTAAGTGTGTTCATCGGGCCCATCGACCACGTGGGATGGGCACCGGCCTGTTCGGGGGTGACGTCCTCGAGGTCGGCGGCCGCCCACCCGCGGAACGGGCCACCCGACGCCGTCAGGACCAAGCGGGCAACCTCGTCGGCAGCACCGCCACGAAGACATTGCGCCAGCGCGGAGTGCTCGGAGTCCACCGGCACGATCTGGCCCGGCTTGGCCGCCTTCAACACCAGCGGGCCACCGGCGATCAGCGACTCCTTGTTGGCCAGCGCCAGCCGCGCACCCGATTCGAGGGCGGCCAGGGTCGGCCGCAGACCCAGTGCTCCGACCAGCGCATTGAGCACGACGTCGGCGGCGGTGTTCTCGACAAGTCGGGTGGCAGCGTCGGGCCCCACGTAGGTGACGTCACCGAGTCGATCGGCGGCGGCCGCCGAGGCGACGGCCACGTTGGTGACGCCGGTCTGCTCGCGTTGGCGGCCCAGCAGCTCGGGGTTGCCGCCACCTGCGGCCAGACCGACGACTTCGAACCTGTCTGGGTTCGCCGCGATGACCTCGAGTGCCTGGGTTCCGATGGAACCGGTGCTGCCCAGGACCAGTACGCGCAAGCGCCCCTGCCCTCCGGACACATTCCCCCGGTCGCTGCGCTCCTGACCTCCGGAAGAACTCACCGAACCATTGTGCCCGCCGACGCGACCGGTGCCTATTCCCAGCGAACTCCCATCGAGTTGTGACGCGAATGTGACGTCCGGAGCTCGAGTCCATCCGTGATCGACATCACCGCGAATGCCCCTCGAGGACGGCGGCACGCGTCGTCTTGAGACACATTGGAGTGATGACGTCATGAATTCGACTCACAAGGCGCTTGCCGCAGCAGGACTGACCGCGGTCGCCATCCTCGGAACGTCCGCCTGTTCGAGTGACAAGGCGAGCGAAACCGCGAGTGGAGTGTCCAGCAGCGCCAGCAGCATCTCTTCCAGCGTGATGACCAGCACGTCGAGCGCGCCCGCCATGACCGGTGCCGCCGACCCGGCGGCCGACCTCGTCGGCACCGGCTGCGCCGGCTACGCCAAGCAGGTACCCGAGGGGCCGGGCTCGGTGACGGGCATGGCGCAGGATCCGGTCGCCACCGCCGCCTCCAACAACCCGATCCTCACCACCTTGACCGCTGCCGTCTCCGGCAAGCTCAACCCCGGCGTGAACCTGGTCGACACCCTCAACGGTGGCGAGTTCACCGTGATCGCGCCGACCGACGACGCGTTCGCCAAGATCGACGCGGCCACCCTTGAGAAGCTCAAGACCGACGCTCCCCTGCTGACGAGCATTCTCACCTACCACGTGATTCCCGGTCAGCTGAGCCCCGCTCAGGTCGCCGGTAAGCACAAGACGGTCGAGGGCGGCGAGGTCACCGTGACCGGTGCGGGCGAGGCGCTCAAGTTCGATGAGTCCGGTCTGGTCTGCGGTGGCGTCCATACGGCCAATGCGACCGTGTACATGGTCGACACCGTGATGATGCCGCCGGCCAAGTAATAAGCGCCACAACTGAATTCATTTCGTTTCTGTTATACCGACGTTTCTGTTAACCAACGTAGAAAGTTGATCCGATGAAGTTGAACGAAAAGATTACGAAGGGTGCCACCGGCGTCTCGATCGCAGCACTGGCCATCGCCGGACTGCTCGCATCGTCCGGCGTGGCCCAAGCCGATCCCGCGGCGGGCCTCGTCGGCTCCAGTTGCGCGGCCTACGCCAAGGAGGTGCCGACCGGACCCGGTTCGGTGCAAGGGATGTCGATGGATCCCGTCGCGGTGGCGGCGTCGAACAACCCCATGCTCACCACGCTGACCGCGGCGGTGTCCGGCCAGCTGAACCCCGACGTCAACCTCGTCGACACCCTCAACGGTGGCGAGTTCACCGTATTTGCTCCGACCGACGACGCGTTCGCCAAGATCGATCCGGCGACCATCGAGACGCTCAAGACCGATGCTCCCTTGCTGACGAGCATTCTGACCTACCACGTGATCCCGGGTCGGCTGAGTCCCGCGCAGGTCGTGGGCACGCACAAGACCGTCGAGGGTGGCGAGGTGACCGTGACCGGTAGCGGCGCCAACCTCAAGGTCAACGACGCGGGTCTGGTGTGCGGTGGCGTGCAGACCGCCAACGCCACGGTCTACATGATCGACACCGTACTGATGCCGCCAGCACCGCCGGCGATGTAACCAGCAACCTCTTCACCCAGGGCGGTCCGGCTTCGTGCCGGGCCGCCCTGTCACGTCCCGGCCGCTTCGACCCGAATCCCCACGAAAACCATTGACGGGTAATATTTCTCATGCCGTTCCACCCGATCCGGCGCAACCCTGACAACGAATAGAAGACATGCTCACACTGATCGCCATTGGCTTCCTCGGCGGCCTGATCACCGGTATCTCCCCGTGCATCCTGCCCGTGCTTCCGGTGATCTTCTTCTCCGGCACGCAAACTGCGCGGGACTCCGATGGCGGCGGGGTCGCCACCGAAGTGGCTCCCACGCGTGCGCAAACCTTGCGGCCGTACCTGGTGATCGCCGGCCTGGTGCTGAGCTTCAGCATCGTCACGCTGCTGGGCTCCGCCTTGCTGTCGCTGCTGCACCTGCCGCAGGACGCCGTCCGCTGGGTCGCCCTCGTCGCGCTGGTGGCCATCGGTCTCGGCCTGATCTTTCCGCAGTTCGAGGCGCTTCTCGAGAAGCCCTTCTCCAAGCTGCCGCAGAGGCAGTTCGGCAGCGGCAGGAGCGGTTTCGGGCTCGGGCTCGCCCTCGGCGTCCTGTACGTGCCGTGCGCGGGACCCGTTCTCGCCGCGATCGTCGTGGCAGGAGCCACCGGCACGATCGGGTTGAACACCATTGCGCTCACCCTGTCGTTCGCCGTCGGTGCCGCGTTGCCGCTGCTGTTCTTCGCACTCGCCGGTCGTCGGGTCGCCGAACGCGTTGCCGCCTTCCGCAACCGCCAGCGCCAAATCCGGGTCATCGCCGGCATCGTGACGATCCTGTTGGCGGTGGCACTCGTCTTCAATCTGCCCGCCGTGCTGCAACGCGCCATCCCCGACTACACCGGAACCCTGCAGGAGAAGGTCGGTGGCGACGAACAACTGCAGAAGCTCAACCTCGGCGGTCTGGTCAACGATCAGAACGCGCAGCTGTCGAACTGCTCCAACGGCGGCAAGGACCTCGAAAGTTGCGGCATCGCACCTGACATCAAGGGCATCACCAAGTGGTTGAACACCCCCGACGGCGCACCCATTGATCTGAAGTCGTTGCGGGGCAAGGTCGTCCTCATCGATTTCTGGGCGTACTCGTGCATCAACTGCCAGCGCGCCATCCCACACGTCGTCGGCTGGTACGACGCCTACCGGAGCAAGGGATTCGAAGTCATCGGTGTGCACTCCCCCGAATACGGATTCGAGAAGGTTGACACGAACGTCGCCAGCGGCGCCGCCGATCTGAAGATCCAGTACCCGATCGCGCTGGACAACAGCCTGGCGACCTGGACCAACTACCGCAATCGGTACTGGCCAGCCGAATACCTCATCGACGCTACGGGCACCGTCCGCCACGTCAAGTTCGGCGAGGGTGACTACGACGTCACGGAAAGCCTGATCCGTCAACTACTCTCGGACGCCAACAAGGACGTCGACCTGCCGCCGGCTACCGAGGGACAGGACACCACCCCGACGTCACCGACGACCCCCGAGACGTACTTCAGCGTCGGCAAGGTGGTGAACTACGCCGGGCAGGGCATCTACGACCAGGGCGAGGCGACGTTCGCATTGCCTGCCCAACTCGGCGAC
>NZ_JAVRQA010000493.1:0-8361 GCF_032161845.1 Mycobacterium sp. | reverse complement strand
CCGGGGAAACCTCCGGCGCCCTGCGGCGGCCCACTCGGTGACGTCATTCAGTTCCTCCACATGTTCTGGTCCGACGTTGTCGTTCGGACCGCTGGTCTTGGTTCGGTTCAGTGTCGCCAGAGCCACTGGGCGGACGCTCGCCGTCAACTATTCCAGGCAGTTCGGGATCCGTCGACGTGCCCTGCCGCAGGGCGGTCTCGATCAGGACTCGATGAACCGGACCAGGTGCGGCGACATGCCGGCGGTGCGGACTGGGCTCACGGTGACCTTTTCCGCACTGCCCGACGCCTCCAGCATCTTGCCGCCGCCGAGGAAGATGGTCACGTGTTGGCTGCCACCGGGCCCGTAGAAGATCAGGTCGCCGCGCTTGGCCTGCGACGGCGCGATGGCCCGGCCAGCGTTGTACTGGTCGCCCGAGTACTTCGGGATCTGCACGCCGACGCCGGCGAATGCGTATCGCGTGAATCCGGAGCAGTCGTAGCCGATCTTGCCGGTGTCGTAGTCGACGCCCTCGCTGGGACCGGTCAGCGATCCGCCGCCCCAGGAGTAGGGCACGCCCATCTGCGACCCACCGCGACGGATGACGTATTCGATGGCCTCGGGTCCGCGGACCCGGCCGCCGGGATTGGCCGCGGAGGACGGATCGCTGGCGAGCCCGATGCTGGCCAGGAACTGATGGCCGAGGCTCTGGGTGGTCTGCAGCGCGATCCGACTCGCCGCGAACGATGCGTTCGCCATCGCGACGGGGTCACCCGGCGCGCCCGAACTGGCCACCTTGGGCAGCGTCGGATCCCACGCCCCGTCAGTGGGGTCCGCGCTGGCGGTCGCCACGGCACCGAAGGTCAACACACAGCACGTCGTTGCGACCGCCAAGGCGTGGCGGAGGAACTTCGAAGGCAAGAAAACCACCATCAGTATTCGATGTAGCGGATGACGTACGGCGTCATGCCGCTCGTCCGGACGGGTGAGATGTGGACGTCGGACCCGGTGTACGGCGCTTCCAGCATCTGACCGTTGCCCAGGTAGAGGGTCACGTGCTGGCTGCCGCCGGGGCCATAGAAGATCACGTCGCCGCGGCGCATCTGGGACGACGGGATCTTGCGGCCCAGGTCGTACTGCGCGCCGGAGTAGTGGGGCAGTTTGATGCCGACCCCGGCAAAGGCGTAGAGGATCAGTCCTGAGCAGTCGAAACCGGTCGTGCCAGCACCCGAGTCGATGCCACGGCTCGGTCCGACCGCGTTGCCGCCGCCCCACGAGTACGGGACGCCCATCTGCGTGCCAGCCCGCTGGATGACGTACTCCGAGGCTTGCCTTCCGTAGACGCGCGGTATCGCCCCGTTCGTGTAACCGGTTGGCGTTGGGATGATTCCGAGCTTCTGCAGAAATCCGCGACCCATCTGCTGGGTGGCCTGGGCCGACGTGGTCGCGATCCCGAGCACGGAGTTGAGGATCGCGATCGGGTCGCCGCTGACGAACGCACTTGGGATCGCGGGCAGCGTTGGATCCCAGCCGATGTCCCACTTCGAGTTGCCCGGCGCGGCTGCCGCCGGGTCACGGTCCCAGTTCGTCGAAGGGTTGGCCGCGAGGGGAACGGCCTGCGGGGTCTTGTTGGTCGGCGCCGACCACTCGCGGGCCGCGGCGAGCTTCGCCTGGGCCGCCGAGCGTTCGGCGGTGAGTTGATCCAGCTGAGATTGCTGATCGGCGAAGGTCCGCTGGGCCTGCGTCAGCGACGCAACGGCCGCGTCCTGGCTGGCTTGCGCGTCGACGACGGACTGGTCGGCCTTCTGCTTGGCCAGCCGGGCGGCGGAGTCCCTGTTGACCTGCTCGGTGCGAGCGCGCTGCAGATCGGCGATGGCCTGCTGGGTGCTGACGTTCAACGTCTCACCCGTGGCCGCGGTGTCGAGGATGTCCGCCGGGTCCTTGGCGGTCACGTACGACGCCGATGGGCCGTTCATGTAGGCGGAGGCGGCAAACGAGTCGAAGTGCTGTTGCGCCGCCGAGATGGCCGCCGTTGCGTCCTTGAGTGCGGCCTGGCTGGCGTCGACCTCGCTCTGGGCGGCCGCGGCGTTGTCGCGGGCGGTCTGGACGTCGACGATGGCCTTGTTGACGCTCTCCTGTTCCGCCTGAATGTTCGCACCGAGCTGCTGCAACTTCTGATCCGCGTTGGCGACTGCGGCGACGAGGCCGGCGATTCCCTCGGAGGTGGCAGGTTCGGCGGCGGCGATGGCGATGCCGTTGGTGAACACGGCCGTGACGAGAACACCGCATGCGAGCGAACCCGCAATGGAGGCGCGCAGGGTGCGTCTCATTGGTCTCTGGTCTCCTAAGGCTCATCGCGAACGTGTGCACGTCCGTCGCCATTGGTCACAGGAGTCACACGAATCACAACTGCAACAGCAGGCGTCTTCTGCACCGTACGTCACAAATAGCCGCAAGGAAACGGCAGCAACAAATTACATGTTTGTAATTGAATCGAAGTTATCGAATGGTGATGTTCGATAAATGAAGTGCCGCCGACGAAGTCAGTTGTCAGCCGCCACAGGCGTTTCCGCGGCGCTGCCCTTTCGAGCCCGGACCTGCAGTAACCGGGTGCCGACGGCAGCGACGGCCACCCCGAGAACGAGCAGCAGAGTAAATGGCGTCCACGGGAAATGCGGCGTGGTCAATTCGGTAACGAAATTCTGCGAGGCCACCACCGGAGTGCCGCTCACCTTCGCGATGTCCTGCCCGGCTTCCAGCGTCGAACGGTCGAACGTCGGACTGTAGGTACCGGCGAACGAGGGGCTCAACACCAACACCGTCGAGCCACCGAAGTCCTTGCCGACTTCTGTCGCGATGTCGCGCAGCGGAGTGTCGATCGGCGGGTTCTGGTCGAGGACGACGATCTTCAGATCGATGCCCTTCTGCTTGGCGTCGGCCACCACCTGGGGCAGCCCGGTGTTGGCGGGGACGTGGGACGCGCTGACGCCGTCGTCGCGAAGGTCGTCCTCCACCAGGCTCATGCACACGTCGGGCGGCGTCGCGCCGGGATCCTTCCCAACGATCGCGCAAACCTGCGACGGGATGAACAGCGGCGCCTGCGGAGTCGTCACGCGCCTGACGTTACATTCCCCGGTCGCTGCGCTCGCCCCCGCAAGCGGGGGGACCCCCAGCCCTCCGGTACCGCCAACGGAGGCCGATCGGCTGGCACCACGGCCGGATCAGGAGAAGACTGACACCCGCCTTGAGATGGCTTACAGGACAAGCGTACTGTTAGACACGTAACCGCTGCGACACAGCCCCGTCGCGGCGAAGATCGAAGCGGGAGTTGATGTGACCAGCGTTAATACGTTCGGAGCCCACGACACATTGAAGGTCGGGGACGAGGCCTACGAGATCTACCGCCTGGATGCGGTACCCGGCACCGAGAAACTCCCCTACAGCCTCAAGGTGCTTGCCGAAAACCTTCTGCGCACCGAAGACGGCGCCAACATCACCAAGGACCACATCGAGGCCATCGCCAGCTGGGACCCCTCGGCGGACCCCAGCATCGAGATCCAGTTCACCCCGGCGCGCGTGATCATGCAGGACTTCACCGGCGTGCCCTGCATCGTCGACCTGGCCACCATGCGCGAGGCCGTCGGCGACCTCGGCGGCGATCCGCACAAGGTCAATCCGCTGGCGCCGGCCGAAATGGTGATCGACCACTCCGTCATCGTCGACGTGTTCGGCAAGCGCGACGCATTCGAACGCAACGTCGAAATCGAGTACTCCCGCAACGGTGAGCGCTACCAGTTCCTGCGCTGGGGTCAGGGTGCCTTCGACGACTTCAGCGTGGTCCCCCCCGGCACGGGCATCGTGCACCAGGTCAACATCGAGTACCTGGCCCGCACGGTCATGGTCCGCGACGGGGTGGCCTACCCCGACACCTGTGTCGGCACCGACAGCCACACCACGATGGTCAACGGACTCGGCGTCCTCGGCTGGGGTGTCGGCGGCATCGAAGCCGAGGCGGCGATGCTGGGCCAACCGGTGTCGATGCTCATCCCCCGCGTCGTCGGCTTCAAGCTGACCGGCGAGATCAAGCCAGGCGTGACCGCGACCGACGTGGTGCTCACGGTGACCGACATGCTGCGCAAGCACGGCGTCGTCGGCAAGTTCGTCGAGTTCTACGGCGCAGGCGTCGCCGAGGTTCCACTGGCCAACCGCGCCACCCTTGGCAACATGAGCCCCGAGTTCGGCTCCACCGCGGCGATCTTCCCGATCGACTCGGTCACCGTCGACTACCTGCGCCTGACCGGCCGCACCGACGAGCAGCTCGCGCTCGTCGAGGCCTACGCCAAGGCGCAGGGCATGTGGCACGACCCCGAGAAGGAACCGGTCTTCTCCGAGTACCTGGAACTCGATCTCGGCGACGTGGTGCCATCCATCGCAGGCCCCAAACGCCCCCAGGACCGCATTCAGCTGTCCGACGCGAAGACGTCGTTCCGCAAGGACATCCACAACTACGTCGAGGAGAACTACCCCACCCCGGAGACCAAGCTCGACGAGGCCGTCGACGAGTCGTTCCCCGCCAGCGACTCGGTGTCGTTGTCCTTCGCCGACGACGGGGAAGCCGACGTGCGCCCGTCGGCGGCCAACGGGGCCGAGGGCAGGCCGTCCAAGCCGATCACCGTGAAATCCGACGAGCAGGGCGAGTTCGTGCTGGATCACGGGGCCGTCGTCGTCGCGGCAATCACGTCGTGCACCAACACGTCCAACCCTTCGGTGATGCTCGGTGCCGCGCTGCTGGCCCGCAACGCCGTCGAGAAGGGCTTGTCCTCCAAGCCGTGGGTCAAGACCTCGATGGCACCGGGATCACAAGTGGTCAGCGACTACTACGACAGGGCAGGCGTGTGGCCGTACCTGGAGAAGCTGGGCTTCTTCCTAGTGGGCTACGGCTGCACTACCTGCATCGGCAACACCGGTCCGCTGCCGGACGCCATCTCGAAGGCCATCAACGACAACGACCTCTCGGTCACCGCGGTTCTTTCGGGCAACCGCAACTTCGAGGGTCGCATCTCCCCCGACGTCAAGATGAACTACCTGGCCTCCCCGCCTCTGGTCATCGCCTATGCGTTGGCAGGCACCATGGACTTCGACTTCGAGACCGAAGCCCTTGGTCAGGACGACGACGGCAACGACGTCTTCCTCAAGGACATCTGGCCGTCGTCGCAGGAGATCTCCGACGTCATCGCGTCGTCGATCGACAGGAAGATGTTCACCGACAGCTACGCCGACGTGTTCAAGGGCGACGAGCGCTGGCGCAACCTCCCCACCCCGGAGGGCAAGACGTTCGACTGGGACCCGAAGTCGACGTACGTGCGGAAGCCTCCCTACTTCGACGGCATGCCCGCCGACCCGGCGCCCGTCACGGACATCTCCGGCGCGAGAGTGCTTGCCCTGCTTGGTGATTCGGTCACCACCGACCACATCTCGCCGGCGGGCAACATCAAGGCGGGCACACCGGCCGCCCAGTACCTCGAAGAGCACGACGTCGACAAGAAGGACTACAACTCCTACGGCTCGCGACGCGGCAACCACGAAGTCATGATCCGCGGAACGTTTGCGAACATCAGGCTCAAGAATCAGTTGCTCGACGATGTCTCCGGCGGCTACACCCGCGACTTCACCCAGGATGGCGGCCCACAGGCCTTCATCTACGACGCCGCGCAAAACTATGCCGCGCAAGGCATTCCGCTGGTCGTGCTCGGCGGCAAGGAGTATGGGTCGGGTTCATCCCGCGACTGGGCGGCCAAGGGCACCAGCCTGCTGGGCGTGCGCGCGGTCATCACCGAATCGTTCGAGCGCATCCACCGCTCCAACCTGATCGGCATGGGCGTCGTTCCGCTGCAGTTCCCGGCCGGAGAGTCCGCCTCGAGCCTCAAACTGGACGGAACCGAAGTATTCGACATCTCCGGAATCGAAGCCCTCAACAGCGGTAAGACCCCGAAGACGATGCACGTGACGGCCACCGGCAAGAATGAAGCCGACGGCACCGATCGTGTAGTCGAGTTCGACGCGGTGGTGCGGATCGACACCCCAGGAGAGGCGGACTACTACCGCAACGGCGGGATCCTGCAGTACGTCCTGCGAAACATGCTCAAGGCCTAGAGGATTCGAAGCCAAGAAGAAAAGGGCTCCTTCGTTGCCACGGGTGACCGATGACCATCTGGCGGCGCGCCGTCGTCAGATCCTCGACGGTGCCCGGCGGTGTTTTGCGCAGTACGGGTACGAGAGTGCGACCGTGCGGCGGCTCGAGCAGACCATCGGGCTGTCGCGCGGCGCAATCTTTCATCACTTCCGCGACAAGGACACGCTGTTCTTCGAGCTGGCCAGGGAGGACGCCAACCGGATGGCGGAGGTGGCCTCCCGAGAAGGCCTCATCCAGGTGATGCGCGACATGTTGGCCGCCCCCGACCAGTTCGACTGGCTCGCCACCCGGCTGGAGATCGCCAGGAAGCTGCGCAACGATCCGGCGTTCCACCAGGGGTGGGAAGCCCGCTCAGCCGAGCTGTCGGCCGCCACGACCGAGCGGCTACGGATGCAGAAGCAGGCCGGGCGAATCCGCGACGACGTGCCAAGCGCCGTGCTTCAGATCTACCTCGATCTGGTCCTCGACGGACTCATCGCGCGAATGGCCTCTGGCGAGGATCCGGAGAAACTCAGCGCCGTACTGGATCTCGTCGAAAGATCGGTCCGGCAACAATAGCCGGCTTGTTGATGCTCAGCCTCGTCGATTTCCGTACGATTGCTCCAGTCGCTGGGGGGAGGCTGGGAGCGAATGTCTGGATTTCCGCACGATCCGGCGTCCATCACGGCGTCCTGGCTCAGTGGGGTTCTGGGGACTGACGTGCGCAAATGCCATCTCGAACAGATCGGCATCGGCGTCGGGCTCCTCGGTCGCGTGTTCCGGGCCCATCTCGAGGGTGCTCCGGGCGTGCCTGCCTCGGTGGTCGTCAAACTTCCGACCCTGGACATGGAGGCCCGGACCGCGCTCTGCGAGGACCTCGAGTTCTACTCCAGCGAGGTCCGCTTCTACCAGGAGATCGGTGACACCAACCCGCTGCCGCCGGCCCGTGCCTACTTTGCCGCTTTCGACGAGACGACCCACGACTTCGTTCTCGTTCTCGAGGACCTCGGCCGGCTCCGGGTGGCCGACCAGACCATGGGGTGCACGGTGTCCGACGCGGAGACCGTCGTGGACGCGATCGCGCGCAATCATGCTCATTGGTGGGAGAGTCGGCGTTTCGAGTCGATGCCGTGGCTCAAGATGTACCGGAGTCCGCCGTTCCCCGAGCGCATCTCCCGCAACTTCGAGGCAGGCTGGCCACGTTTCCTCGAGGTCGTCGGGTCGGATCTGTCCCCAGCCATGCTCGAATTTGGCGAGCGGTTTCCGGCGATGGTGCCCTGGTTCTGCAACGAGCTCACGCGCCCGCCGCGCACCCTGCTGCACGGCGATCTCCGGCTGGACCAACTGTTCTTCGCCGTCGACCCGGATGATTCGCCGGTGACGGCGCTGGACTGGCAGATCACCGGAAAGGGCCGCGGCGCTTACGATCTGGCGTATTTCCTGAGCCAGAGTCTCGCCACCGAGACACGCAGGACCGCTGAGGGAGACCTCATCGAACGCTACACCGAGCGCCTCGCCGAACACGGTGTCGACTATCCGCGGGACGAGCTGCGGCGCGACTACCGCCTCACCACCGCATGGTGCTTCGTCTATCCCGTCCTTGCTGCCGGGCGGATCGAGCTGGCCAACGACCGTCAGCTGAAGCTGCTTCGCGCCATTCTGGACTGGTCGGCAGCCGCGATCGAGGACCACGACGCCTTGGCGCTGAGGCCGGACTGACGATGGCCGAAGACACCCGAAGCTGCGCCTCTTGCGGCACGGCGAACGAAGACGATGCGCGCTTCTGCGACGGCTGCGGCGGGTCCCTTGCGCGGGTCTGCGGGACGTGCGGCGTGGAAGCCCGCGCCGAGGCGCGGTTCTGCCGAGGCTGTGGGGCATCGCTGGATGCCACTGGCGCGCCCGCGGCCGGCGGCGGTGGCGGCCCCGTCCGCAAGACGGTGACCGTCATGTTCGCCGATCTGGCCGGTTCGACCAGCTTCGAGGAACGGGTGGACGCCGAGACCGCGCGCGAGGTGATTGGGCGATACCACGAACTGCTTCGTTCGACGGCGCAGCGCCATCGCGCGGGCGTCACCAAGTACATCGGCGATGGGTTCATGGCCGTCTGGGGCGTTCCCGAGACGGGCCTCGACGACGCTGGTCACGCCGTCGAGGCCGGGGCGGAGTTGCAGGATCGATTCGTCGACCTCGCGTCGCGGGTCGCCGAGGCA
>NZ_JAVRQA010000492.1:0-31202 GCF_032161845.1 Mycobacterium sp. | reverse complement strand
GCGCTGTCCGCGGTGCTCAACTCGGGCTCCACCCTGGCGCTCGGGAAGTCGTTCTCGGCGTCGAAGTTCTGGGACGACGTGATCCGGTACGACGCGACGGCCTTCGTCTACATCGGCGAGATCTGCGCGTACCTGCTCAACCAACCGGCCAAGCCCACCGATCGCAAGCACCGCGTCCGCGTCATCGGGGGCAACGGATTGCGGCCGGCCATCTGGGACGAGTTCACCGGACGCTTCGGCATCCCGCGGGTCTGCGAGTTCTACGCGGCGAGTGAAGGAAACACCGCCTTCCTCAACGTGTTCAACGTCGACAAGACCACCGGCATCTGCCCGTCGCCCATCGCGTTCGTCGAGTACGACGAGGACAGTGGCGGGCCGGCCCGCGGAGACGACGGCCGCGTCCGCAAGGTGAAGGCCGGACAGCCAGGTCTGCTGCTCTCCAAGGTGAGCAACTTCCAGCCGTTCGACGGCTACACCGACCGGGAAGCCACCGAGAAGAAGCTGGTGCGGAACGCCTTCAAGGACGGCGACGTCTGGTTCAACACCGGCGATCTGATGCGGTCGCAGGGATTCGGGCATGCCGCGTTCACCGACCGCCTCGGCGACACGTTCCGCTGGAAGGGCGAGAACGTCGCCACCACCGAGGTCGAGGCCGCCGTGTCGACGGACGCCCAGGTGGAGGAGTGCACGGTGTTCGGCGTCGAAGTCGAAGGTGCAGGCGGCAAGGCGGGGATGGTGGCCATCCAGCTCAAGGAGGGCCAGGAGTTCGACGGCAAGGCGCTGGCCAAGTCCGCCTACGAGCACCTGCCCGGCTACGCGGTACCGCTGTTCGTCCGCGTCACCGAGACGCTGGCCCACACGTCGACCTTCAAGAGTCAGAAGGTCGACCTGCGTAAACAGGGTTACGGCGGCAACTCGGGCGAGGGCAATGAGGACAAGGGGCAGGTCGACGACCCGGTCTACGTGCTCGCCGGCCGCGAGGAGGGCTACGTGCCCTTCTACGACGAGTACCCCGCCGAGGTCGTCGACGGCAAACGCCCCCAAAACTAGCGATTTGGGTGTTGGAACCCGCGCTAGGCGCGGGTAAGCGCACACAAATCGCCACCGCCGTAGCCTGGAAGGCATGCAGGCGACGTTTCTTGGCCGTCCGGTGGCGGGCAATCGCCCCATGATCATGGCGATCGTCAACCGGACACCGGACTCGTTCTACGACCGCGGGGCCACGTTCACCGACGACGCCGCGAAGGCCGCCGTCCACCGCGTCGTCGCCGACGGCGCTGACGTCATCGACGTCGGCGGCGTGAAGGCCGGACCGGGTGACGTGGTCGACGCCGACGAGGAGATCACCCGCGTCGTGCCCTTCATCGAATGGCTCCGCGGCGCCTATCCCGACCAGCTGATCAGCGTCGATACCTGGCGGGCCGCGGTCGCCAAGCAGGCGTGCGCCGCAGGGGCCGACATCATCAACGACACCTGGGGTGGTTCCGATCCTGGGCTCGCCGACGTCGCGGCCGAATTCGGGGCCGGCCTGGTGTGCTCGCACACGGGCGGCGCCGTTCCGCGCACCCGACCGTTCCGCGTCAACTACGGATTGTCGGAGCGTGGCGTGGTGGACGACGTCATCGCCGAAGTGACCTCAGCGGCCGAGCGCGCGGTGGCGGCCGGCGTCGCGCGGGACGCCGTACTGATCGATCCGACCCATGATTTCGGTAAGAACACTCACCATGGTCTTAGTTTGTTGCGGCACGTAAAAGATCTTGTAAACACCGGATGGCCTGTACTGATGGCCCTGAGTAACAAGGATTTCGTCGGGGAGACTCTGGGTGTGGGTTTGACCGAACGCCTCGAGGGCACCCTGGCCGCGACTGCGCTCGCCGCGCAGGCGGGTGCAGCGATGTTCCGGGTGCACGAGGTGGGGTCCACACGGCGCGTTCTAGAAATGGTCGCGTCGATCCAGGGCGTGCGTCCACCGGCGCGGACCGTAAGGGGACTGGCATGAGCACCCGAAGACGAGAGCGAGCGAGGGACGAGCGAGGACCGGAACGAGCAGGAGTCGAGCGATGAGCGTAGTACCTGAACTCGACGCCGCGGAGGCCATCGCCGAACACCGGTGGTTGACCGACAACACGTGGCGTCGGCCCATGTGGACGATCGCCGAACTCGAGGCGGCGAAGGCGGGTCGGACCATCTCCGTGGTACTGCCCGCCCTCAACGAGGAAGAGACCGTCGCCTCGGTGGTGGACACCATCACGCCGCTGCTGGGCGGGCTCGTCGACGAGATCGTCGTGCTGGACTCGGGTTCGACCGACGACACCGAGATCCGCGCGGTCGCCGCCGGAGCCAGGGTGGTCAGCCGAGAGGCCGCGCTGCCGGAGGTCGAGCCGCAGCCAGGCAAGGGTGAAGTGCTATGGCGGTCGCTCGCCGCGACCACTGGTGACCTGGTGGTCTTCGTGGACTCCGACCTGATCGACCCGGACCCGATGTTCGTCCCGAAACTGCTAGGGCCGCTGTTGACCACTGACGGCGTGCATCTGGTCAAGGGCTTCTACCGGCGCCCGCTGAAGGTCAGCGGCAGTGAGGATGCCAACGGCGGTGGCCGGGTCACCGAACTGGTCGCACGGCCGCTGTTGGCTGCGCTGCGCCCAGAGCTGACGTGCCTGTTGCAACCGTTGGGCGGCGAGTATGCGGGCACCCGCGAACTCCTCACGTCGGTGCCGTTCGCGCCCGGTTACGGCGTCGAGATCGGTCTGCTGGTCGACACGTACGACCGCCTTGGCCTCGACGCGATCGCACAGGTGAACCTCGGCGTCCGCACGCACCGCAACCGACCGCTGACCGAGCTGGCGGCGATGAGTAGGCAGGTGATCGCGACGCTGCTGTCGCGGTGCGGCGTGTCGGACTCTGGCGTCGGCCTTACGCAGTTCTTCGCCGACGGCGAGGACTACACCCCGCGCACCTCGACGGTGTCGTTGGCGGACCGGCCACCGATGGTGACCCTGCGGCCGCGCTGATCCGCCGAGTCGCCCGCCAGCCGACGCGTCGTAGGTTTCAGGCAGTATCGACGTCGTGACGCTGATCCTCCTGTACCTCGTCGTGCTGATCCTGGTGGCCATCGTGCTGTTCGGTGTCGGCAGCGTGCTGTTCGGCCGCGGTGAACGGTTGCCGCCGCTGCCGCGGGCCACCACCGCCACGGCGCTGCCCGCGTCGGAGGTCACCGGTGCCGACGTCGAGGCACTCAAGTTCAGTCAGACGCTGCGCGGCTACAAGGCCGGCGAGGTGGACTGGGTGCTCGACCGGCTCGGTCAGGAACTCGACCAGCTGCGGGGCCAGGTGGCCGCGCTTCGCGCCGCCTACGGGGTCGACGACTTCGTCCCCGACTCCGATTCGGGGTTGGACACCGATTACGAGACCGAGGTGGACGACGACCAGGACGACGCGGCAGCCGACGGGGTCCACCGGCACGGCGCGCATGCGGTGCCTGCGGAAGGGCGCGAGGAGCAGTGACCGCGAGTCTCGACAACGACGGTCGAACACGTTGCGGCTGGGCGGATTTCAGTGGTGAGCGCTGGGCGTTGGATGATTCGGTGCTCTACCGCAACTACCACGACACCGAATGGGGCCAAGAGCTGCGAGGCAGTCGAGAGCTGTTCGAACGAATGACGCTCGAGGCGTTCCAGAGTGGGCTGTCGTGGCTCATCATCCTCCGCAAGCGCGACAACTTCCGGCGCGCCTTCCAGCGTTTCGACGTGGCGAAGATCGCCCGGTTCGGTGATGCCGACGTCGAGGGTCTGATGGCGGACGCGGGGATCGTGCGCAACCGCGCGAAGATCGAGGCGACCATCGCCAACGCGCGCGCGGTCGCCGATCTCGACGTCGATCTCAGTGAGTTGCTGTGGTCCTTCGCGCCGGAGCCGCAGCCACGGCGCGCCGAGATGTCCCAGGTGCCCGCGGTCACGCCCGAGTCAACGGCCATGGCAAAGGAACTCAAGCGTCGTGGGTTCAAATTCGTCGGCCCGACGACCGCATATGCGCTGATGCAGGCGACCGGAATGGTGGACGACCATCTCGCGTCCTGTTGGGTTCCTGCCGCGGTGCGCAGCGTCTAAGTCGGGTCTTTGCACACCGAAGGGCCGGGATAGGGAACAATGGGCTGAAGATCAGTTCAGTGCCGAGTGCTGTCGCCGAGTGGGCAGTCTTGGCCCCGACCCGTTTCGTCAGGATCTTCCCCGGCGGACCGGAGCATGCGGAAGGGAGCACTCGATGGCGGCGATGAAGCCCCGGACTGGCGACGGTCCACTGGAAGCGACCAAGGAGGGGCGGGGCATCGTGATGCGAGTACCACTGGAGGGCGGTGGGCGCCTCGTCGTCGAACTCACCCCCGATGAGGCCGCCGCGCTCGGCGACGAACTCAAGAACGTCACCGCCTAGCCGGTGCTCCGCTAGCTGGAGACCTTGCGGTAGATCGCATGAGTCTGCTCCGCGATCCGCGTCCAGGAAAACTCGTCGATGCAACGTTGGCGCCCAGTGCGTCCGTACTGTCGGGCCCGGTCCGGATCGGCGACCAACGAGTTGACGGCGTCGGCCAGCCGGGTCTCGAAACCCGCCGCATCGGCCGGGTCGTAGTGCACCAGCACACCGGTCTCGCCCTCGGCGACGACCTCGGGAATGCCGCCGACATCGGACGCGACCACGGCCGTCGAACACGCCATCGCTTCGAGATTCACGATTCCCAGCGGCTCGTAGACCGACGGACACACGAAAACCGTTGCTGCCGAGAGTATTTCCCGAATCTGATCGCCTGGCAGCATCTCCTGCACCCAGAAGACGCCGCTACGTGAGCTGGCGAGCTCCTGCACTGCGCCGCCCACCTCGGCCGCGATCTCTGGGGTATCCGGCGCGCCGGCGCACAGCACCAACTGAACTTCCGGCGCGAACCTGTGTGCCGCGGCGACCAGATGGGCGACGCCCTTCTGACGCGTGATGCGTCCGACGAACGCGACGATGGGCCGAGCCGGGTCGACGCCGATGCGCGCCAGCGTCGATCCGCTCCCGTCGGTGACGGGGTACCACTTCTCGGTGTCGATGCCGTTGCGCACCACGTGCACCCGGTTGGGGTCCAGCGCCGGATAGGTGGTCAGGACGTCGTCGCGCATTCCCGAGCTGACGGCGATCACCGCGTCGGCCGACTCGACCGCCGTGCGTTCCACCCATGACGACACCCGGTACCCGCCGCCGAGTTGTTCTGCCTTCCACGGTCGCATCGGCTCGAGGGAGTGGGCCGTCAACACATGGGGGATGCCGTACAGCATCGCGGCGAGATGGCCCGCCAGCCCGGCATACCAGGTGTGCGAGTGCGCGACGGTCGCACCCGCAGCAGCGTTCACCATCACGAGGTCGGCGGATAGCGTCGTCAGTGTCGGGTTGGCTCCGCTCAGCGCCGGGTCGGGCTGAGCCACGTACACGTCCGGTTCGCCAGGCCGCAGTGCACCCATGCAGTGCACGTCCACGTCGCACATGTTCTTGAGCTGCGCCACGAGTTCGGTGACGTGCACGCCCGCGCCGCCGTAGACCTCCGGTGGGTACTCACGTGTCATCATCGCCACTCGCATGGACACGACGGTAGTTCACCGTCGCCGTGCCAGGTGTGAGTCGCAGCCAATTGTCTTGACCGCCAGTGGGGTCTCAATCGTGTCAATGGCTAGCCGCGACCCGTGGCGGCCGATAGGTTTGACGCATGAGGGAACTGCCAACAGTTTTGGGCATCGTCCTGGCAGGCGGCGAGGGCAAGCGGCTGTACCCGTTGACCGCCGACCGGGCCAAACCCGCGGTTCCCTTCGGCGGGGCGTATCGGCTGATCGACTTCGTGTTGTCGAATCTGGTGAACGCCCGCTATTTGAAGATCTGTGTTCTGACGCAATACAAGTCGCATTCGCTGGATCGGCACATCTCGCAGAACTGGCGGTTATCGGGGCTTGCCGGGGAGTACATCACGCCGGTTCCCGCGCAGCAGCGCCTCGGGCCGCGCTGGTACACCGGATCCGGCGACGCGATCCTGCAGTCGCTCAACCTGATCTACGACGAGGACCCCGACTACGTCGTCGTGTTCGGCGCCGACCACATCTATCGGATGGATCCCGAGCAGATGCTGCAGTTCCACATCGAGAGTGGAGCGGGCGCGACGGTGGCGGGCATCCGCGTGCCGCGCGCCGAGGCGACGGCCTTCGGTTGCATCGACGCGGACGAGTCGGGACTGATCCGAGCGTTCGTCGAGAAGCCTGCCGATCCGCCGGGCACCCCCGACGATCCCGAGGCGACGTTCGCGTCGATGGGCAACTACATCTTCACCACCAAGGTGCTCGTCGACGCCATCCGTGCCGACGCCGACGACGACGACTCGGACCACGACATGGGCGGCGACATCATCCCGCGCCTGGTGGCCGACGGCATGGCCGCCGTGTACGACTTCAACGACAACGAAGTGCCCGGCTCGACCGAGCGCGACCACGGATACTGGCGCGACGTCGGGACGCTGGACGCCTTCTACGACGCGCACATGGACCTGGTGTCCGTCCATCCGATCTTCAACCTGTACAACCGGCGCTGGCCCATCAGGGGCGAACCGGAGAACTTGGCGCCCGCGAAGTTCGTCAACGGCGGCTCGGCGCAGGAGTCGGTCGTCGGGGCGGGCAGCATCGTATCCGCCGCGTCCGTGCGCAACTCGGTGTTGTCGTCCAACGTCGTGATCGACGACGGTGCGATCGTCGAGGGCAGCGTGATCATGCCGGGCGTCCGGATCGGGCGCGGGGCCGTGGTGCGCCACGCGATCCTCGACAAGAACGTCGTCGTCGGGCCGGGTGAGCATGTCGGGGTGGATCTGGAGCGGGACCGCGAGCGTTTCGCGATCAGTGCCGGCGGTGTCGTCGCCGTCGGCAAGGGCGTCTGGATCTAGCCCCGCCGCGTTACGCCACGGCGGGGGTCGCGCTCGAGCGTCGTCGTCTGCGGCGCCACAGCGTGAATGCCACCCACACGATGAACGCCAGCGCCACCAACACCAGCACGGGTAACAGGATCGCCGCGAACACCAGTCCGACGCTGGTGACGTCCTCGAGGGTGCTCAAGACGGGCGCCGCCACTCCCGCCGTCGCCACGTTGGCCACGGGCCGCACCGCAGTCTTGGTCAGGTGCATGACGAGCGCGACGACGACGCCAATGGCGACCGGGATCCACTGACCCGACGATACGAAGGTTCCCGGATCGGCGACGGCTGCGGTCTGTGAGGCGGTGCCCGCGCCGAAGACTATGCCGCCGGAGGTCGGGCGTACGAACGTCTGGATCACGTCGTTGACACTGTCCAGAGCCGGGACCTTGTCGGCGACGACCTCGACGCCCAACAGCACCGCGACGATCGTGAGCACCCAACCGTTCTCCAGCCAGGACCAGCCGTGCGGAAGGTTCACCAGTTCGGTGAAGCGGGCGAGCAGTCCGAGCGCCAGCAGCGGGATGTAGGCGTTCAACCCCGCTGCGCTCGCCAGCCCTACGCCGGTCAGCAGCTCCATGGAATCAGTATGGGCTTACCCGTCGAGCAGCGCGGTTGCTTCGATTTCGACCAGCACGTCCGGTTCGAAGAGGTAGTCGACGCCGATGAGCGAGGCCGGTGGCATCGGCATCGTCAGCCCGACCTCCTCGGCGACGGCGTCGATCCCAGCCATGAACGCATCGATTCTCTCCGGTGCCCAATGCGTGACGTAGAACGTCAGCCGCATGACGTCGTCGAACGTCGCCCCAGCGCCCGCCAGCCCCAACGCGGTGTTGCGCAACGCCTGGGATACCTGACCGGCCAAGTCGCCGGTCGCGACCGGCGTCCCATCGGCGAGCCGCGAGATCTGGCCGCTGACGTGGACGTGGCGCGTGCCCGTCCCCACGGCGACGTGGTGGTAGGGGGTCGGCTGCATCATGCCGTCGGGGGTGAAGTGCTGGACTGACATTCGGCGCTCCTGACGGTCGATCGGACTAGGTGCATCATTGATACCTGGTACCGTCAGGACACTTCAACGAAACTAGGTGTCATGACCGAAACCGACCACGACCTCACGATCTCGGCGCCGCATCGGGAACTCCTCGATCACGTGCTCGACAAGTGGTCGCTGAACGTCCTCAGCGCGCTCTGTGAGCGACCGTGCCGGTTCAACGACCTTCGTCGCGCGATCCCGGCGGTGAGTCAGAAGTCGTTGACCGCGACCCTGCGAAAGCTGGAACGCAACGGCATCGTCGAGCGCGTGCTTCTCAGTTCCCGCCCGGTGGCGGTCGAGTACCGAATCACGCCGCTGGGCAAGACTCTTCGGGACCCGCTCGACGTGCTTCTGAATTGGGCCACCGAACATCTCCCGAAGATCGAACGTGCGCGACGACGCTTCGACGACGCTTCGTCAATCGACTCCGAGCCGTAGCGAAAGGACTTGCGGTCAGGCGACGCGATACCAGGCGAGTTCGTCGGCGAAGACGGTCTCGATGCGACTGACCGGTGCCAGTGAAGGGCCGGGCAGCGGCGGCGCCTTGGAGCGATGGCGGGCGCCCGTTGGCGTGGTGAATTCGGCGGTGTGGGTGCCGTCCCGTTCGCGTGCTGTGGTCACCCGCCAACCCGGCGCCTCTTTGGAGTAGTTGCACGCCGCGCACTCGCCCAGGGCGTTGAGTTCACACGTGGCGCCGTCGGCGGCATGCGGTCGAGCATGGTCGGTATGGCGAATCGGAGCGTCACAGTACGGGGTGCGGCACGTGTCGTCGCGGATCGCGATGTAGCGCGTGAGTCCCCTTGGGAACAGCCGCGCTTTGGATTCCATCGCCACGAGCGCCCGGGACGCGGGTTGGCGGTATAGCCGTCGCAGGGTGGCCTTCGACCGCTCGTCGGTGGCGGCGTCGGAGGCCAGCCGGCAGGCGATGGCCGCGGGGATCGGACCGTACCCGGGGACGTGCGCCGGAGTCTGATCGCCGCCGAGTAGCGACTCGTCGGTGATGACGAGTTCCACCGCGACCGGGACTGGGACGTCGGCGGGGCGTCCGGTGACCCGCTCGACGAGGGTGTCAGCCATCACTTGACCGCGACCGCGGCCGTCGAAGCAGGTGTCGGCGGCCCGCTTCAACGACGCATACACCGACACTCCCTGCGTCATCGGCAGCAGCGCCGTCACGTAGGTCATGGTGTCCGGCGCCGGCCGGATCGTGACGTTGCGTTCGGTTTCGGCGCGCACTGCCCGATCGACGATCGCGTGCGGGTCGAGTCCGTAGGCGATGGCCTTGGCGTCGGCTTCGATCCGCTTGTCGCCCTTGCCTTCCAGGGTTGAGAGGTCGGCGCACATCCTGGCATCCAGGGTGCGTCGGTCATCGACGTCGAGGCATGCCGACTCCCGCACGATGAGCGTCGCCCGCCATTCCGAGAGCGCCCCGGCCTCCAATGCCGCCAGGGTGTGCGGCATCTCGTTGACGAGCGCCCTGGCGAAACCGAGGTGGCGGCCACCGCGGTTTGGAGAATCTCGCCGGGCCAGGGCAATCTCGGCGGCCAGGCCCTTGCCGCGCCTCGCCGCGGGCACACCGTCGGCGGCCTCTCTGGCCCGGCGCACGGCGTCGAACTCTGCTGTCAGCACCGCCTGCTCGGCGGCCGCCGCGGATTTCTCCCGCTCCAAGCGCGCGATGCGAGCCACCAACGCCGCCTCTTCATCGAACATGTGTTCGACTATGCCACCACCCACCGACACGCTCAGGCGGCGACCGAGCCCCTCAACTCTTGGGTCGATCGACCCTGTGACTGCGAGGCCGTGTGTGCTGGGGCACCGTCGGCGTATTCGTGATCGTCCGGTTCCGACCCGCGACGCTGGTCAGCGCCCGCTTGCAGCGCGGGCAGACGGGCTTGCCGGAGTTGTCGACCGTCCACGCCTTGCCGGCACCGGGGCAGTCCATCTCGGTCGCTGGGCTCACCACTAGAGGGTACGACCGAAGACCCCGACGCTCACCACACGCCGGGCACCACCCGGTGTCGGACGCGTCGGGTGTACTCGCCGTATCCCGCCAGCTCTGAGTTCAGCATCTTCTCCTCGTCGCCGATTCTGGCAGCCAGAGCGAACAGGGCGGGTATCGCCACCGCGACGCCCCAGTAGGAATCGAGTGCCAGGGGCATGCCGATCATCATGATGAGCGCACCGAGGTACATCGGGTGACGCACCACCCCGTACAGCCCGGTCGAGACGAGCTCCTGGTCCGTTTCGACGGTGATCGTGGCTGCGGCGTGGCGGTTCTGGATGACGACTAGCTGCGCGACGACCAGACCGATCCCGACAAGTACGTCACCGAGGATGACGACGGGAACCGGCACCGAAGACCAGCCGAAGCGGTGATCGAACGCGCTGAGCACCAGCAGCGCCACGACCGATAGGGGGATCGCCATCATCACGATGCGTTGCACGGGACGGGTTTCCGCCGTCGGCCCCGCCTTCAATCTGCGTTGCAGTGCAGCCGGATCTATGACGGCCAGATAGAAACTCGGAATCATGGTGGCCACCATGAACACTGCGATGAAGACCCACGCCTGCCAGTAGTCGAAGCTCCACGCGGGCAGGAACAGCCCGAGCCCGAAGAACAATATGCCGAACAGCATGGACATAACGGCGTTGACGAAGAGTTTCATGGTGCCTCCTCAGTTCAGGTCGCGGCGCCGGAAGGCCATGGCGCCCAATGCGATCAAGGCGGTATCGAGGGCAAGGAGCCACCAGAGGGCGGTGGCCGAGAAGTTGCCGGAACCGACGTGTGGGATGTGCGTGAAGGGTTCGAGGTCGAGCAGCCACTGTGGCGAGTTCGACAGCGACCCCAACATGAACACCGCGATGAAGGCGATGAGTATCCCCCACGCGGCGGGGGTGAATCGGGGGAGCAGGCCGAACAGTGCAACCGTGACCGCCACCAACAGCCAGACGGCGGGCAGCTGCACGGCAGCCGTGCCCAGTACGGTCGCGAGCCTGCCCGTCACGTCGCCTGCGGCGGCGCCGTAGGTGAGTCCGGCGACCAGGCCGGCGACCATCATCGCGATGGTGGTGCCGACGAGCGCGGACACCAGATGACTTGCCAGCCAGCGGTTCCGGTTCACCGCACCGGCCAGCAGCGTCTCGGCCCGCTGACTCGACTCTTCCTGGTGCAGTCGCAGGGTCAACGAGATCGCAAAGGCCGATGCCACCATGCCGAGCATGCCGAACGCGACGGCGACGAAGGCCTGTTCGATCTGATCGGTGCCACCAAGGCGCGCCACGACGTCTCGAGCCGACTGACTGTCGCCGATCTCGTCGCCGACGCCGTTGACGACGCTTCCGACGAGGAGGCCGTAGAGACACAGGCCGATGGTCCACAACAGCAGCGAGCCGCGGTTGAGCCGCCACGCCAAGGTCGTGACGCCGCGCAGGGTTGATCCCGCCCGTGGCGCACCCGGGCGTTCGGCGACCAGTCCCGCGCCGACGTCGCGGCGGGACAGCAACTGGTAGGCGAGCACGATCAACGCGGCTGTCAACGCGACGGGCAGCAGCAGCACCCAGAAGTCGTCAGCCGCGTACGGGCGCACGTGCAACGACCACCCCAGCGGCGAGAGCCAGGACAGGAACTCGGCACGCGAACCGGCGTCACCGACGGCGCGCAAGGTGAATGCCGTTGCCAGAGCACCGAATGCGGCACCGCGGGCGAATCGTGCGCTCGACGATAGCTGTGCCGTGACCGCGGCGACGGCGGTGAACACCAACCCCGTGCTCGTGAGCGCGAGGCCGAACGCCACTGATCCGGTCGCGGGCACGTTCACCGGGAGAAGACCGGCCGTGGTGATGAGGCCGGTCACGATCGAGGCGCCCCCGGCGAGCAGGAGCGCCGCTGTCAGGCTGGCGTACCGGCCGACCGCGGTCGAGTCGATCAGCTCGGTCCGGCCGGATTCCTCGTCGGCCCGGGTGTGGCGGATGACGGTCAGGATCACGGCCACGGCGATCAGCACGTGGAACATGCCGGCCTTCCAAATGCCGGTGGCGCCGAGGCTGTCGCCGTAGACGTTTCCGTACAGGGCGCGCTGCGCGGGACTGGCCATGATCGTCGCGGCGAACGACGCGCGGTCCGCCTGAGTGGGATACACGGCTTCGATGCTGCCGACGTACACCGTGCCGACCGGAATCGACAGCAGCAGCACCCACGCCGGCAGGACGATCCGGTCGCGGCGGAGGTAGAGGCGAAGCAGCGCAAGGGTTCCCGAGAAGGCCGACTCGCGCTGCGGGCTTTGGTGCGCGGGGCGGTGCGGGCGGTCCAGAACGGTCACGCCGTCACCTCCTCGGCGGGTGCGCCGACGTCGTAGTGACGCAGGAACAAGTCCTCCAGCGTGGGTGGTTGGCTGATCAGACTTCGCACGCCCGCGTCGCCAAGCACCTTGATGACCTCACCGAGGCTGTCGCCATCCACCTGTGCGCTCAAGGTGCGGCCCTGCACGGCGACGTTCTCGACACCCTTGATCCTGCTGATATCACCTGGGTCGCCGATCATTTCGGCCTTTATCGACGTGCGGGACAGGTGCCGCATCGACGCCAGCGTGCCGGTCTCGACCGTCCGGCCCGCGCGGATGATGGTGACCCGTTCACACAGCGCCTCGGTCTCGGCCAGGATGTGGCTTGAAAGCAGCACCGTGGCGCCGCGGTCGCGCGCCTCGGCGACGCACTGCTGAAAGACGTTCTCCATCAACGGGTCCAGGCCACTGCTCGGTTCGTCGAGCAGCAGCAGCCGCGCGTTCGATGCGAATGCGGAGATGAGTGAGACCTTCTGCCGGTTGCCCTTCGAGTACGCCCTGGTCTTCTTCGACGGGTCGAGGCCGAATCGCTCGATCAACTCCGTTCGCCTTGGTTCGTCGATACCACCCCGCATACGGGCCAGCAGGTCGATGGTCTCGCCACCGGTGAGTGATGGCCACAAGGTGACATCGCCTGGTACATAAGCTATTTGACGGTGCAACGCGACGGCATCGTGCCACGGGTCACCGCCGAGTAGCCGCGCCGTGCCGGAGTCGGAGCGCACCAACCCGAGCAGGACGCGGATGGTCGTCGACTTGCCGGCGCCGTTCGGGCCGAGGAAGCCGTGCACCTCACCCTCGGCAACCGTTAGGTCGAGCCCGTCGAGTGCCCGGACCTGGCCAAAGTTCTTCGTCAGGGACCGCACTTCGATGGCGGCGGTGCCGCCGAATTCATTTGTCACCGATCACTCCTCCTTGGACGTAACGATGGGAATGCCTGCAGCCTGCTGCGCCATGAATGCGTCGTACATCGTCGAGTCGGTCATCAATCCCCGCGTGTAGACCTCGAGGGCGGGTAGCACCATCTCCTGCGCGTAGTCGTGCAGCACGGCCCGAATGTCGGTGGGATCGTCGTGCAACTGCAGGTACAGCAGGAAGCCGCCGCCGCCAGCCATCGCCAGGAATTTGGCGCGGCCCTTGGGGTCGGGGCTTGCCTTGATGGTGCCTGCCGCCACGCCTTCCTCGATGTACTGCTCGGCATTGTCGATCATGTTGTGCCACAGAGACTTCGCGAGCGGTCCGCCGGACTGCATGCTGCGCATCAGGTAGGCCATCGAGGGTGCGAACGATTCGATCTCCGCCAGTTGGCCGAACCACTCGGCGGGGTCCGACGACTGGATGGACTCACTCTTGGCGACCCGGACCGATTCGGCGACGTAGTCGTCACAGGCCTTCCGCAACCCGTCCTTCGAGCCGAAGTGGTGGATGACCAACGCGGCGCTGACGCCCGCGGCCTTCGCGATCACCCGCAGGCCGACGCTGAACCCGTGCTCGCCGAACTGCTCGATCGCCGCATCGCGGATGCGGGCGGTGGCAGTCAGGTCGTCGGCTGAACGCATGTTTAGTACGCTAAACGCGCGTTCAGTCGACTGTCAAGACTGCACCGCGGACTGCTCGGCGAGAAAAGGGGGGTGGGGTCAGTCGCGGGCGGCGGCGAGCAGGCCGTCACCCAGGGGCACCAGCACCGGCGTGAGTCGCTCGTCCTCGGCGATGAGCCTCGCGGCCTCGCGGACGGCCGTGACCTCCCGGTCGCTGGCGCTCGCATCGCCGGCCCGGCCGCCGAGGGCGGCGCGATGGATCACGATGGCACCGCCGGACCGCAGCAGGCGTACGCCTTCGGTGACGAACTGCGGCTGGTCGGCGGGATCGGCGTCGATGAACACCAGGTCGTAGGACTCGTCGGCCAGCCTGGTCAGCACGTCCTGGGCGCGGCCGCTGATCAGCCTTGTCCGCGACGCTCCGATACCGGCCTCCGTGAAGGCTTGCTTGGCCAGTCGCTGATGCTCGGGCTCGACGTCGATCGTGGTGAGCACGCCGTCGTCGCGCATCCCGGACAGCAGCCAGAGTCCGCTGACACCGACACCGGTCCCGACTTCGACGACGGCCTTGGCGCGCGCGATCTTGGCCAGCACGCTCAACATGGCGCCCACTGCGGGAGTGACGGCCCCAGCACCGCTGTCATCGGCGCGTTCCCTGGCCGCTGCGGTCAGCGCGTCCTCGGAGATCGAGTTCTCGGCATGCGCGACGATCGCGTCGGCCCGGCTTGGCCGTGGGTCGGTGCCCCCGGCCGGACCGGTCGGATCGTCGGTGCTGACCATGCCCGCAGCGTAGAGCGAACGCGGAGCGGTCCGCGCCTCGACACGCCCGCGCCGAGCGTGGGATTGCGGGAGAAATCGACTGGTTTCCGCAGTTCGCATGGTGCATCATCGACATTCTCAGTAAAAGTTCAGCTTCCCCATATGTGGACCTCACGGGGGTCGGCAACGGTAAGGGCATGAAAAACGGCGGAAGCTGGGGACCCGGGAATAACCACGGCGACGAAGCAGTTTCCGCGGGTACGGATGCGGGCATAGTTGCCGGTAGCCGCACTAGCGTTCTGGAGGATCCAACGACCACCGCAAGCACGTCCCCGGTATTCATGGCGCACTTCGAGCAGGCCGGCGACGGCGACTGGGCGGAGCCGTCAGAGGAGATGTCTGGCACCGCCGTGTTCGATGCGACGGGCGACAAGACCACGATGCCGTCCTGGGACGAACTGGTCCGTCAGCACGCCGACAGGGTGTACCGCTTGGCGTACCGGTTGTCGGGAAGCCAGCACGACGCAGAGGATCTGACGCAGGAGACGTTCATTCGTGTCTTCCGGTCCGTGCAGAACTACCAGCCAGGGACGTTCGAAGGTTGGCTGCACCGCATCACGACCAACTTGTTCCTTGACATGGTCCGGCGCCGCAGCCGCATCCGCATGGAGGCGCTGCCCGAGGACTACGACCGCGTCCCCGCCGACGAACCGAACCCCGAGCAGATCTACCACGACTCTCGGTTGGGTCCCGACCTGCAGGCGGCGCTCGACTCACTGCCGCCGGAGTTCCGTGCCGCGGTCGTCCTGTGCGATATCGAAGGTCTGTCCTATGAAGAGATCGGCGCCACGCTCGGAGTGAAGCTCGGTACGGTGCGCAGCCGCATCCACCGTGGCAGGCAGGCGCTGCGCGAGTATCTGGCAAATCATCCGGAGGCGTTCGCGGAAGGCGCCGCGGGGTCTGCCTGACTTAGCGGCGGCCTAGTGCGTGTTCAAAGCGGCGAGCCGCGCTACATTCGAGTGTGGAAGCGTCACCATGTGATGAACAGGCATGAACTGGTCTAGAGAGGAGCAGGTCCATGGTCGACCCGGGACACGTGTTCCGCCGCGCCTTCTCTTGGCTGCCCACCCAGTTCGCGTCGCAGAGTGATCAGCCGGTCGGCCCGCGAAGGTTCGGCTCCACCGAGCACCTCTCGACGGAGGCCATCGCTGCGTTCGTCGACGGCGAGCTGCGCATGGGCGCACACCTTCGAGCAGCGCATCACATGTCGCTGTGTCCTCAATGTTCGGCCGAGGTCGACGCGCAGGGGCAAGCTCGCGCAGCGTTGCGGGACTCCTGCCCGATCGTCATCCCGACGTCACTGCTCGGAGCGTTGTCGAAGATCCCGCACCAGGCGCCGCTGGAGCCTCCTGTGGAGGACGTCGGTCCTCAAGTTGATGCTGGCGTGCCGCGTACGCGGCGCAAGCGCCGGTAGGGTGATTGTTTGGCCAAGGGCAATGGCGGGTGTCGGTGATGGCGCACGCTCTGACGGAGAGTGAACACGGGTGACCAACCAGGACCAGTTCGGAAATCGTCCTCGTATGGAGCCGAAGCCCGTCTCGCGCCCACCGGTCGATCCGGCGCAGACCCGCGCCTTCGGACGACCCGACGGCGTCACCGGTTCCTTCCTTGGCGCCGACGAGCATCGCGACCAGGGCGAGTACACCCCGAGGGATCAGGCACCCGACACGGTCCTCGCCGACGCATTCGGCCGTCCCGGCGACTCATCGGACTCCTTGCAGCGCCATCCGGCCGACGCGGGGGCGCTTCGGGCCGAGCACGACCGCGAACTTGCCGAGGCGTCCGCCGACCCGAGGCGGGACCCGTCGGCCACCCCCAGCCTCGGTGTCCCCGCGCAACCCAAGCCGGCGCCCGTCGTCACCAATCAGGTTCCGATGGGCAAGCTCGGCGTCCGCGACGTCCTGTTCGGGGGCCGAGTCTCCTGGGTGGCGCTGGGTGCCATCGTGATCGTCGCGCTGGTCATCGGCGGCATCGGTGGCGTGATCGGCAACAAGACCGCCGAGATCATTCCCGCCTTCACCACGTCGAAGGTGACGCTGCAGACCAACGGCCAAGCCGAGGAGCCGACCAGTAGGTTCGCCGACGTCGCCTCGGCGGTTGCCGACTCGGTCGTCACCATCGAGGCGCTGAGCAAGGGCGAGGGCTCGCAGGGGTCGGGCGTCGTGGTCGACGGTCGCGGCTACATCGTGACCAACAACCACGTCATCTCGGATGCGGCAAAGAACCCCGCCGACTTCCAGATCTCGGTGGTCTTCAACGACGGCCACGAAGTGCCGGCCAACCTGGTCGGCCGCGACCCGAAGACCGACATCGCCGTGCTCAAGGTCGACAACGTCGACAAGCTGGTGGTCGCCCGTCTCGGTGACTCCGAGAAGATCCGGGTTGGTGAAGAGGTGATTGCGGCGGGTGCTCCGCTTGGCCTGCGCAGCACCGTCACCCACGGCATCATCAGTGCACTGCACCGGCCCGTGCCGCTGTCGGGCGACGGCTCAGATACCGACACCGTGATCGACGGCGTGCAGACCGACGCATCGATCAACCACGGTAACTCCGGTGGCCCGCTGATCAACATGAACTCCGAGGTCATCGGCATCAATACGGCCGGGAAGTCGTTGTCGGACAGTGCAAGTGGGCTCGGCTTCGCCATCCCGGTGAACGAGGTCAAGGAAGTCGTCGAGGGTCTGATCAAGGACGGCAAGATGTCGCATCCGACGCTCGGCCTCAACGCCGTGTCGGTGAGCAACGACACGGCCTCCGGGGCGTTGATCAAGAACGTCGTGGCAGGGGGTCCTGCGGACAGGGCAGGAATCAAGGAGAACGACGTCGTCGTCAAGGTGGGCGACCGCACGGTGGCCGACGCCGATGAGATGGTCGTCGCGGTGCGCCAACTCAAGATCGGCCAGGATGCTCCCATCCAGGTGATCCGGGACGGGCGGCCCGTCACTCTGACGGTGAACCCCGGCACCGATAACCCTGCCGCGTAGCGATGTTCGGCAATATCGGCTGGGGCGAGATGTTGGTGCTCGTCGTGGCGGGCCTTGTGATCCTCGGGCCGGAACGGCTGCCCGGTGCCATTCGCTGGACCACCGGCACCCTGCGCCAGGTCCGTGAGTATCTGAGCGGCGCGACCAGTCAGTTGCGGGAGGATCTCGGCCCCGAGTTCGAAGACCTGCGCCAGCCGCTTAGCGAGTTGCAGAAGCTGCGGGGGATGACGCCGCGCGCCGCGCTGACGAAACATCTGCTCGACGGTGACGATTCGTTCTTGACGGGAAACTTCGACAAGCCGGTGAAGCCCGTCTCACCGGGTCAGCCGCAGCCGGCGACTCCGGCGCCCGATCAGACTCCGGCGCTCGATCAGACTCCGGCGCTCGATCAGACGAAGCCCGAGTCGGAATCTCGCCCGTCGGGTGCCACGCCGTTCGACAGCGACGCGACCTAACGCCCGATCGGGTTCAAGCCGAGGGACATCCCCGCGAGGCTGCGCTTGCGCGCGGTCAGCGCGTCGGCGATGGAGCGGAACTCCTTGCCCGCCGCCGAATCCGGCGCACTGAGCACCAGTGGCGTGCCCGAGTCGCCCGCCGAAACCAGCTCCGTGTCGAATGGCACCTGGCCGAGTAACGGCACGTCGGCGCCGACGGTGCGGGTGAGGTTCTCGGCCACCTGCTTGCCGCCGCCCTCGCCGAACAGTTGCAGGACGGTGCCGTCGGGCAGGGTCAGGCCGGACATGTTCTCCACGACGCCGACGATGCGCTGACGGGTCTGCAGGGCGATGGCACCTGCGCGTTCGGCGACCTCGGCGGCGGCCGCCTGCGGCGTCGTCACCACCAGGATCTCGGCGCCGGGAATCAACTGCGCCACCGAGATCGCGATGTCGCCGGTGCCAGGGGGCAGATCGAGCAGCAGCACGTCGAGGTCACCCCAGTACACGTCGGCGAGGAACTGCTGAAGCGCCCTGTGCAGCATCGGCCCGCGCCAGACCACCGGGGTGTTGCCCTGGGTGAACATCGCGATCGAGATGACCTTCACGTCGTGCGCGATGGGCGGCAGGATCATCGAGTCGACCTGAACCGGTCGTTCGGCAGTGCCCATCATCCGCGGCACCGAATGGCCGTAGATGTCGGCGTCCAGCACGCCGACCGACAACCCGCGGGCAGCCAGCGCCGCCGCGAGGTTGACCGTCACGCTGGACTTCCCGACGCCACCCTTGCCGGAGGCCACCGCGTACACGCGAGTCAGCGATCCGGGCTGTGCGAAGGGGATCACCGGTTCCCGGGAGTCGCCGCGCAACAGCTTGCGCAGTTCGGCCCGTTGCTCGTCGTCCATCACGTCGAGGGTGACCTTGACGGCGCCGGTGCCTGGCACGTCGACGACGGCCTGCTTGACGCGATCAGAGATCTCGGTCTTCTTCGGGCACGCCGACGTGGTCAGGTAGATCTCGACGTGAACGGCGGCGTCGTCCGGGTTGACCGAAACGTCCTTGACCATGCCGACCTCAGTGATCGGCTTGCGGAGTTCGGGGTCGATGACCTTGGACAGGGCCGACCGAACAGCCGATTTCAGGCCTTCGGAGTCATGGAGCGGTTGCGGAGACATCACCCGCGAGTCTAGGCGCAGCCGTCAGCTGGTTGGACCGGGCACCGGGGCCGCCGGGACCAACGGGGCTGGCGCCTCCACCGGGGGCGCAACGAACGGTGCCGGCGGCGGCGGAGGCGGCGCGAAGAACGGTGGCGGGGACTGAGGTGCGAGCGTCTCGGCCAGCGGTGCCGGCGCGGCCTGCGGGGTCAGGCAGAAGACCTGGCAGTTCTGCAGCGGCGCAGAGGGGGCCTGCGGCGTCAAGCAGAACACCTGGCAGTTCTGCGGAGGCGCGGGAGCGACAGAAGGGACGCCTGCGCCGGGGCCGGGGGCGTAGGCCAACTGATCCTGTCCGCTCGTCCCAAGGGCCAGCGCGGCGAGTGGATCATCGGCGGGCAGTCCGATGCCGGGCCCGAGGCCCTCCGGGTTGGACGCGAGGTGGGCGTCACCGATCGGCGGGACCGCCCCGATCGGCGGCAGGTTCACCGGCACCACGCCCGTGGCGTAGGCCGCCGCCCAGCCCAGCACGTTCTGGGCATACGCCATCGAGTTGTTGTAGCGCAGAATCGCCGAGAGCACCTGGGACCGGTCGCGGAGGTTCAGATTGCCGCTGCACAGATACCGGGCGGCACCCAGCGAAGCGTCGTAGAGGTTCTGGATGTCGGCCTTGCCGTCGCCGTTGCCGTCGGATGCATACCGCGCCCAGGTGCCGGGCAGGAACTGCATCGGGCCCATCGCCCTCGCGTAAGTGACCCGGCCCGCCTGGACGCTCTGCACGATGACCTCGTTGCCCGCGAGAGTGCCGTCGAGCGCGGGCCCGAAGATGCCCCCGATCGACGTGCCCTGCGGATCGGTGGCGCCGCCGTTGGCGTGCAGGGACTCGATGCGCCCGATTCCCGCCAGCAGGTTCCAGCTGACGCCGCAGCCCGGATACGCCGCGGCCATCAGGCGTTCGGCATTGCGGTACGCGCTCAGGGCGATGGCCGGAATCCGCAGGCTGCCAGGTGAACTCACCACGATCGTGGGCGGGGGAGCCGAAAGGGTCGCCATCGCGAAACGGAACGGAGTCGGCAATCTCTGGGCGGTGACCACGACGACGCCCGCATCGTCACCGGTACGTGCCACCGATGCCAGCGGCGTGATGGCGTCATCGGCGACGGCGTGCCTCGGTGCCGGCGCCGAGGCGCCGACGGCCAGCAGAAGGATCAACGGTGCCAAAACGGCGACCCCGAAGGCGGGCCTGCCCATGACCCGGCGCACGCGGCGTCGCACCGTTGCGTACGCGGACCCGCCCCCTATGTGCACTCAACCGTCCTAGATCCGCGATGATCAACGTAGCGTCGGCAAACGTCGCCAAACGTTGTGAACCAAGTCACCATACCGAGTGATTTCGAGCGTGTTGCGGCAATGGGCTAGACCGACTCATCCCAGTCGCGGACGGCTTTCGCAGCCACGCTCTTCTTGGGCTTCTTGGCGGCCTTCAGTTCGTCGAGAAGCTCGCGCACTTCCTCGAGTTCGCGGCGGAGGTAGTCGCGTGTGACGACCTCGCCGACCGCGATGCGGAGCGCGGCCAACTCCCTCGCGAGGTACTCGGTATCGGCCTTCGTCTGTTCGGCGCGACGCCGGTCCTCTTCCAACGACACCCGGTCGCGGTTCTCCTGCCGGTTCTGCGCCAGCAAAATGAGCGGCGCCGCGTACGCGGCCTGCGTGGAGAAGGCGAGGTTCAGCAGGATGAACGGGTAGGGGTCGAAACGAAGGGTCACCGCCAACAGGTTGAACGCGATCCACACGATCACCAGCACGGTCTGCATGGCGAGGTAGCGACCCGTGCCGAGGAACCGTGCGATCGACTCGCTGAACCGCCCGACGGCCTCGATGTCGACCCGCGGGGTGAACCGCCTGCGCCGGGTGCGCGGCGTGTCGAGTCGCTGCCGCGACGACAGGTCGCTCACGACGGACCTCCCGGGGCAGGGATCCCGGCGTCGGACAGGTCATCGGGGTTGGGCAGGACGGGATCCTCCTGCCGCACCCGCCAGTCGTGGGGCAGCAAATGGTCGAGCACGTCGTCGACGGTGACGGCGCCGAGCAGATGCTTCTCGTCGTCGACCACCGGCCCGCAGACCAGGTTGTAAGCCGCGAAGTAACGCGTGACCGCCGCCAACGACGTCTCGGGGCCGAGGCTTGGTAGATCGGAGTCCATGATGCCGCTGACCAGGGCCGCCGGCGGCTCCCGCAGCAGCCGTTGCAGATGCACGCAGCCAAGGTAGCGACCGGTCGGGGTGGCGGTCGGCGGCCGCACGACGAACACCAACGAAGACAGCGCCGGGGTTAGGTCGGGATCACGCACCCGCGCCAGCGCCTCGGCAACGGTGGTGCCCGGCCCAAGCACGACCGGTTCGGGAGTCATCAGGCCACCGGCGGTGTCTGGCGAGTGCTTCAGCAGTCGCCGCACCGGCTCGGAGTCCTCGGGATCCATCCGGGCCAAGAGTGCCTCGGCCGCCGAGGCGCCCAGCTCGCCGAGGAGGTCGGCCGCGTCGTCGGGGTCCATGGCCTCGAGCACGTCGGCCGCGCGTTCGGTGTCCAGACGCTTCAGCAGATCGGCCTGTTCGCTTTCGGGCAGCTCCTGCAGGATGTCGGCCAGACGTTCGTCGTCGAGGGCGTTGACGACTTCGTAGCGACGCTTGGCGGGTAGGTCGCGGATGGCGTCGGCGACGACGATGGGCCGCTGCCCCTCGAACTGCGCCAGCAGGTAGGCGACGCCCTGGCCGGGCAGTGACATCGCCGAGTGGGTGAGGCCGGTGACGTTCTGCCAGTCGACGATGTGCACTGCGGTGCGGCGGCCCAGCCTGCGCTGGCTGCGGACCGCGACCCTGGTGACCACCCAGTCCCTGGTGCGGATCTGTTCGATGGCGAGGTCGACCACGACGGAGTCGACTCCTGCGAGCTGTTCGAGCTCGGGATCCTGCACGCGCACCCTTGTGTCGAGCACCTGACCGAACACCAGGACCTCGCCGGGACGCTGCGCGAAGCGGCGCAGTGAGACGTTGGTGGTGGTGAGCGTGACGGCACTGGGTTCGATCGCCGTGACGCGGAGCAAACCAACGAAAATTCTTCTGCGAGTAAGCAATTCGACGACAAGGCCAAGCACGCGCGGTTGTTGGCGGCCGATGCCGATGCTGATCACCACGTCGCGGACGCGGCCGATCGATTCACCGTCGGGGCCGAGTACCAGCATCCCCGATAGTCGGGCCGCGTAGACCCTGTTCACCGCCACCATGAGACAAAGAGTAGAGACTCAACTCGTGGAGAACCGCTATCGCCCCCGCAGAACGTGTCTTTCAGTTCCTGGCAGCAGCGCCAAGATGATCGAGAAGGGCATGGGACTGCCCGCCGATCAGGTGTTCCTGGATCTCGAGGATTCAGTGGCACCAGATGCCAAGGCGCAAGCCCGTACTCAGGTTGCTGCCGCCCTGGCAGGCGACGGCTGGGCGGGACAGCTGCGCGGGGTGCGGGTCAACGATTGGACCACTCCGTGGACGCACGCCGATGTCATCGAAGTGGTGGCGGCGGCAGGCGCCCAGCTCGACGTGGTGGTCCTCCCGAAGGTGACCGACGTCGCCCACGTGCAGGCCCTTGATCTCCTCCTGACCCAATTGGAGCTCGCCAACGGACTGACGGTTGGGCGCATCGGCATCGAGGCGCAGATCGAGAACGCCGAGGGTCTGACGAACGTCGACGCGATCGCGGCGGGACCTCGTGTGCAAGCTCTGGTACTGGGACCCGCCGACATGATGGCGAGCCTGAACATGCGCACCCTGGTCGTCGGCGAGCAACCCGAGGGGTACGACGTCGGCGACGCGTACCACTACGTGTTCATGCGGATCCTCGTCGCCGCCCGCACGCATGGCATCAACGCGATCGACGGCCCCTTCCTCAAGGTGCGCGACGTCGAGGCGTTCCGGCGGGTGGCGGGGCGCGCGGCGGCGCTCGGGTACGACGGCAAGTGGGTTCTGCACCCGGATCAGATCGCGGCCGGCAACGAGATCTTCAGCCCCCGCCAGGCCGATTACGACCACGCCGAGTTGATCCTCGAGGCCTACGAGTGGCACACGTCGCGGGTCGGTGGGGCCAGGGGCGCGGTGATGCTCGGTGACGAGATGATCGACGAGGCGAGCCGCAAGATGGCGCTGGTCATCGCGGGCAAGGGACGGGCCGCCGGGATGGCGCGTACGACGGATCCGTTCGAACCGCCGAATCAGTAGCCGTACGGCGAGGTGGACGTGACGGCGATCGCGAAGAGGATGACCCCCGCGTAGAGCAGCCAACCCACGACGGAGAGCGCGCCGACGATGACGCCCGCCAGGGCCATTCCGTGGCCCTCCTGCCCGGTCCGCTTCGTCTCGCGCATCGCGATGACCCCGAGGATCAGACCGACGATCGAGGGCAGCCCGCAGAAGATCAGACCGGCGATGGAGGTCACCATCGCTGCGATCGCCTTGCCGTTGGTGCCCACCGGCCTGCCCTGTGCGTACGGGTCATAGGCGCCGCCGTATCCGTAGCCGCCCCCGTACTGCGGCGGATGGCCCATCTGGGGATAACCGGGTGGTGGGTAGCCAGGCGGCGGATAGCCGGGCGGAGGCGGATAGCCGGGCTGGGCCGGATAGTCGGGCTGGGCCGGGTAGTTCGGCGACTGCGGCACGGAGTCCGTCGGATAGTCCACTGGCGCATACGGATCGACCCGCGGCGCGGAGTCCTCGAGTGGCGGGTACTCCTGGCCGTGTGTCGGCTCGTCGGATCCAGTGCTCACGAAGTCCTCAGTCCCATCACGATTCCAACCTAGCGCTCCGGACGACCCGAGGGTTCCGTCAGTACGGGAAGAACGTGGTCGAGTAGATCAGCAGCACAATCAGCGCGCCGAGCAGGCAGACGCCCCCGATCGCGATGCCCGCGATCGCCATCTCCTTGCCCTTCTGGTGGCGGTTCTTGATCTGGCTCAGCGCCACGATCCCCAGAATGACGCCGATGACGGATCCGACGAAGGGCAGGCACATGAAGTACGCCGGGATGCCGACCAGGGAGCTCACCAGCGAACCGATCGCCATGCCGTTGGTGACCGGCTGAGTGCCGTAGACCGGCGGGTACGGATTGCCGTACGGACCCCCGTACGGGCCGGGGTACGGGGCGTTGTAGGGCCCGTAGGGCGGCGGTGCCGGGTAGGCCCCCGGGGGCATCTGGGGCGGCGGTGAATACGCAGGTGGCGCGGGTGAATACGCCGGTGGCGGAATGGCGCCGTAGTCGACGGGCGGGTACTCGTAGGCGCCAGGGGTCGGGTACTGCTGCCCGCCCGGCTGCTGACCTGCCGGATCGCCGGAGAAGCCGCCCGGATGAGTCATGGGGTCAACCTACCGGAGCTAAGGTTCGCCGGCGCTCGTTGGGCAGACGGCACCCATCGCGGTCGCCGAACGTTGAGAATGGAGGGTGCAGCTGCACTTCGAACGCGACACGACGGGACAGGACGATGACGAACCCACTTCAGAATCCAGGGCGGGCTGGCCAGAATTCGGGACGTGGTGGCTTCGCTGCACTGCCGACCCCGCCGAAGGGGTGGCCCATCGGCTCGTACCCCACCTACGCCGAGGCGCAGCGTGCCGTCGATCACTTGTCGGACCAAGAGTTCCCCGTCCAGCAGGTGACGATCGTCGGCGTCGACCTCATGCAGGTCGAGCGGGTCACTGGCCGGCTCACGTGGCCTCGGGTGCTCGGCGGAGGCGCATTGACGGGCGCGTGGTTGGGCTTGTTCATCGGGCTGGTGCTCGGGTTCTTCGGGCCGAGCCCGTGGGGTGCGCTCATCGCCGGCCTGGTCGCCGGTGTGTTCTTCGGCATCATCACCTCAGGGCTCCAATACGCGATGGCGCGGGGCACAAGAGATTTCAGCTCGACGATGCAATTGGTTGCCGGACGCTACGACGTGCTGTGTGACCCGCAGAGTGCCGAGCAGGGCCGGGATCTGCTGGCGCGCTTGAAGATCTGACACCGGACGACCGTCAACGATCGGTTCGCCGCCGACACGCCGGTACCCGTCAGAAGTTTGCGCGCGCGCTCTGGTTGGGCCGCGCGAAGGTTGCTGCCGCGTCACGATTCCGACGCGCGGGTGCGGAAGTGTTGCACATCACGCGTAACTCGCTCTACGGTTTGCCCGCGGGAGGTTCTCGCCAGGAGCCGCTCCGGCGGCGACATCCAACGCGGACGGGAGGCGGTGGTGCGCGTTAGGCGGCTATGCGCTGCGGCGTTGGCTGGGCTGACGACGGCGTCGATGGTGTCGGCATGTGGTGGCCAGGGTGGCGGGATCGTCATCAACTACTACACACCGGCCAACGAGATGGCCACCTTCACTGCGGTAGCCAAGCGTTGCAACGAAGAACTCGGCGGCCGCTTCACGATCAAGCAGATCAGCCTGCCCAAGGGCGCCGACGATCAACGGCTGCAATTGGCGCGCAGGCTCACTGGTAACGACAAGTCGCTCGACGTGATGGCCCTCGACGTGGTGTGGACCGCCGAATTCGCCGAAGCCGGCTGGGCGTTGCCGCTCGCCGACGATCCGGCCGGTCAAGCCGAGGCCGATGCGCGGCAGAACACGCTTCCCGGTCCTCTGAAGACGGCCGAGTGGCAGGACGAGCTGTACGCCTCGCCGATCACCACCAACACCCAATTGCTTTGGTATCGGGCCGATCTGATGAAGGACCCACCGCAGACGTGGGACGCGATGGTCTCCGAGGCGACCCGCTTGCACGACGAGGGCAAGCCGAGCTGGATCGCCCTGCAGGCCAAGCAGTACGAGGGTCTGGTGGTGTGGTTCAACACGTTGCTGGTCAGCGCTGGCGGCCAGGTGCTCTCCGATGACGGCAAGACGGTCACGCTGACCGATACGCCCGAGCATCGGGCGGCGACGGTGAAGGCGCTGCAGATCATCAAGGCGGTCGCCACCGCGCCAGGCGCGGATCCGTCGATCACCCAGACCGACGAGGGCACCGCGCGACTGGCCCTCGAGCAGGGCAAGGCGGCGTTGGAGGTCAACTGGCCCTTCGTCCTGCCCTCCATGCTGGAGAACGCCGTCAAGGGTGGCGTGCCCTACCTGCCGCTCAACGAACGCGCCGATCTGAAGGGCAGCATCGACGACCTTGGGACGTTCAAACCCACCGACGAGCAGTTCGATTCGGCGTACGACGCCAGCAAGGAAGTCTTTGGCTTCGCCAATTACCCGGGCGTGCTCCCAGGTCAGCAGGCCAGGGTGACGATCGGCGGCCTCAATCTTGCGGTGGGCAAGAACAGTCAGCACAAGGCCGAGGCATTCGAGGCCATCCGCTGTCTGCGTAGCGTCGAAAACCAGCGCTATACCTCCGTCGAAGGCGGCCTGCCCGCCGTGCGCGCGTCGCTGTACGACGACCCGGAGTTCCAGAAGAAGTATCCGCAGTACGCGATCATCCGGGAGCAGCTCACCAACGCCGCCGTGCGGCCGGCGACGCCGGTCTACCAGTCGGTGTCGACACGGATCTCGGCAACGCTGGCCCCGATCACCGACATCGATCCGGACCGCACCGCCGACGTGCTCGCCGATCAGGTGCAGAAGGCCATCGACGGCAAGGGTCTGATCCCATGACCGCACCCGCGGAGCGTGCCAGCGCGGTTGATTCCTCGCGCAAGCGCTCGTCAGGCGACGACCGAAAGGCCGAGCGCCGACTGGCGTTCTGGTTGATCACCCCCGCCGTCCTGCTGATGTTGGCGGTCACCGCCTACCCCATCGCCTACGCGGTGTGGCTGAGCCTGCAGCGCTACAACCTGGCCGCGCCGGACGACACCAAGTTCATCTGGTTCGACAACTACGCGACCATCCTCAGCGACCGGTACTGGTGGACGGCGTTCGTCGTGACGCTCGCGATCACCGTCGTCTCGGTCGCCATCGAGTTCGTCCTCGGAATGGCGCTCGCCCTCGTCATGCACCGGACGATCTTTGGCAAGGGCGCCGTTCGCACCGCCATCCTGATCCCGTACGGAATCGTCACCGTGGCGGCGTCGTACAGCTGGTACTACGCGTGGACGCCAGGCACCGGCTATCTGGCCAACCTGCTACCCGCGGGGACGGCGCCGCTGACCGAGCAGCTCCCGTCGTTGGCCGTCGTGGTGCTTGCCGAGGTGTGGAAGACGACACCCTTCATGGCGCTACTCCTGCTGGCGGGGCTCGCGTTGGTGCCGCAGGATCTCCTCAACGCCGCCCAGATCGACGGTGCTGGTCCGTGGAAGCGGTTGACGAAGGTGATTCTGCCGCTCATCAAACCGGCGATTCTGGTGGCGCTGTTGTTCCGCACGCTTGACGCGTTTCGCATCTTCGACAACATCTACGTCTTGACCGGCGGCGCGAACGACACCGGTTCGGTGTCGATCCTGGGCTACGACAACCTGTTCAAGGCGTTCAATCTCGGCCTGGGTTCGGCGATTAGCGTCCTGATCTTCCTGACGGTCGCCGTGATCGCGTTCATCTACATCAAGATCTTCGGCGCGTCGGCACCCGGTGCGGACGAGGAGGGTCGCTAGATGTCCGAGAAGGTGAGTCCCGGCCGCGCCACGGGTTGGACCGTCGTCAACATCCTTGTCGTCCTGTACGCCCTGTTCCCGGTGTTGTGGATCCTGTCGCTGTCGTTGAAGCCGACGTCAATGGTCAAGGACGGCAAGCTGATTCCGTCAGAGGTGACGTTCGACAACTACAAGGCGATCTTCCAGGGCAACATCTTCACCTCGGCGTTGGTCAACTCGATCGGCATCGGCCTGATCACCACGGTGATCGCGGTCGTCGTCGGGGGGATGGCCGCCTACGCGATCGCCAGGCTGGCGTTTCCTGGCAAGCGCGCCCTGGTTGGCGTCGCCCTGTTGATCGCGATGTTCCCCCAGATCTCGCTGGTGACACCGATCTTCAACATCGAGCGCAGGATCGGGTTGTTCGATACGTGGCCCGGCCTCATCATCCCGTACATCACGTTCGCGCTGCCGCTGGCGATCTACACCATGTCGGCGTTCTTCAAGGAGATCCCATGGGATCTGGAGAAGGCGGCGAAGATGGACGGGGCGACGCCGGGGCAGGCCTTCCGCAAGGTGATCGCACCGCTCGCCGCGCCCGGCATCGTGACCGCGGCCATCCTGGTGTTCATCTTCGCGTGGAACGACCTGCTGTTGGCGCTATCGCTGACGGCCACCGAGCGGGCCATCACGGCACCCGTCGCGATCGCGAACTTCACGGGCAGTTCACAATTCGAGGAGCCGACCGGATCGATCGCTGCTGGCGCGATGGTCATCACGGTGCCGATCGTCATCTTCGTTCTAATCTTCCAACGACGGATCGTTGCCGGTCTGACGTCCGGTGCGGTGAAGGGGTAGTCCATGGCCGAAATCGTGTTGGACCACGTGGGCAAGAGTTACGCCAGCGGCGCTGCGGCGGTGAAGGATCTGTCGATCACCATCGCCGACGGCGAGTTCGTCATCCTGGTCGGACCGTCCGGGTGCGGTAAGTCGACGACGCTGAACATGATTGCGGGACTGGAGGACATCAGCTCGGGAGAGCTCCGCATTGGCGGCGACCGGGTCAACGAGAAGGCCGCGAAGGACCGTGACATCGCCATGGTCTTCCAGTCCTACGCGCTGTACCCGCACATGACCGTGCGGCAGAACATTGCCTTCCCGCTGACCCTGGCGAAGATGAGCAAGGCCGACATCGCCACCAAGGTGGACGAGACGGCCAAGATCCTGGACCTGACGGAACTGTTGGACCGCAAGCCCGCTCAGCTGTCCGGTGGCCAGCGCCAGCGTGTCGCGATGGGTCGCGCAATCGTCCGCAGCCCCAAGGCATTCCTGATGGACGAGCCACTGTCCAACCTCGATGCGAAACTGCGCGTGCAGATGAGGGCCGAGATCGCGCGGCTGCAGAATCGCCTCGGCACCACCACGGTCTACGTCACTCACGATCAGACCGAGGCCATGACGCTCGGAGATCGTGTCGTCGTGATGCTGGCGGGGGTGGCACAGCAGATCGGCACACCCGACGAGCTCTATCACCGCCCGGCCAACCTCTTCGTCGCCGGCTTCATCGGATCGCCGTCGATGAACTTCTTCCCGGCCACGCTGACCGACGTCGGAGTGCGGTTGCCGTTCGGCGACATCACGCTGACGACCGAGGTTCACGAGACGTTGGCTCTTCATCCCACGCCCACCAACGTCATCGTCGGCGTCCGGCCGGAGCAGTTGGAGGATTCTGCGCTGATCGACACCTACGCGCGGATCAGGGCGTTGACATTCGAGGTGACGGTCGACCTGGTCGAATCGCTCGGCGCGGACAAGTACATCCACTTCCACACCGAGGGCGAAGGTGCGCAGGCCGCCCAGCTCGCGGAGTTGACCGCCGAGTCTGGCGCGAGCGAAAACCAGTTCGTGGCAAGGGTTCCCGCCGAGTCCAAGGCCGTCGCGGGACAGACAGCCGAGCTGGCCTTCGACACCGCAAAGCTGACGCTGTTCGACGCGGACACCGGCGCCAACCTGTCGATTCCGCCCGCCGAGTGACCGACGTTCTGGCCGAGGTCCGCGCGCGGCTGCGCGAGCACTTCGACCGGAGCGGGGCCGGCGGCGAGCCCGCCGAGCCTTCCGTCGCGAGCGTGACCTTCCTGGGCGCCGAGTCGATCGACGTACTGCGCTTCGGGCCCGATTCCGATGGCACGCATCACCATGTGTCGCTCGGCTGTTCGCGGCATCCGATGCTCGACCCGACGGTCATGGTCGTCGACTCGGCGAGTGGTCCGCGGGCGGAAGTGGTGGTTTCTCTGCGTGGGCCGACGCCGACCGGTCTGGCGCGCTCGATCGCGGTGGTAGCGGCGTCCCCTGCCGTCGAGGGTCTGGTGCTGGTACCCGACGCCCTCGTCGACCTCGAGACACCGCTGTGGGCGGCCGCACCTTTCACCGCAATGCTGTTGGGTCCCAGCGACATCGACGACGTCGTGCTACCGGCACCGAATGATCCCGTCACGTTCTTGGCGGCCACGCCGATCACCCCGACCGAGGCCGCCTGGGTGCGACTCAAGGGTGCCGAGGCCATGCGGGAGGCCTGGCGCACCGATGGCGTCGACGTGCGGGATCCGCGCCGGCCGGCGGCTCAGCCGAGCTGACTACAGCCAGTGATTGCGGCGGAAGGTGAAGTACAGCACCGAACACACCGTCGCCATCACCAGCAGGACAGCGGGATAACCCCACGTCCACGCCAATTCCGGCATGTGTTCGAAGTTCATCCCGTAGATGCCCGCCAGCGCGGTCGGGACGGCCGCGATCGCGACCCACGCCGAAATCTTTCGCATGTCCATGTTCTGCTGCATCGACACCTTGCCGACGGCGGCCTGCACCAGCGAACTGAGCACCTCGTCGTAGCTGGCGATCCGATCCGAGGCCTGGGTGTTGTGGTCGACGACGTCGCGGATGTAGCGCCTGACCTCCTTGGAGATCAGGTCGTTGTGGTCGGATCCGAGCCGCTGCAGAGCGAGGTTCAGCGGACCCACCGCCCTTCGCATCTCGACGACCTCCCGCTTGAGAAGGTAGATGTGCTCGATGTCGGTGTCGCTGGTGGGGGAGAAGACGTTCTCCTCCATCGCGTCGATGTCGTTCTCGACGAGGTCGGTGACCTCGAGGTAGTGGTCGACGACGTGGTCGGCGATGGCGTGGAGCACGGCATACGGGCCCAGCGCGCAGTTGGCCGGCGTGGTGTCCATCCGCTTGCGCACCCCTGCCAGCCCGCCGTGGTCGCCGTGCCGGACCGTCACGACGAAGTCGGGCCCGACGAAGATCATGATCTCGCCGGTTTCCACGATCTCGCGGGCCAGCGCAACCGATTCGTGCTC